>CAYTUA010000301.1:0-7389 GCA_964440855.1 uncultured Lentimicrobiaceae bacterium | reverse complement strand
TATTGAAGAACTGCAAAGTGGGAAAAATCTATGTAACAGCTTTCCCTGATTTTAAAGAATTCAAACGACACACTTCTGATATTGCCTGGGAAACAGAAGTTTGGGTGGTCAGTTTTCCTGATCATATGATCCATTTCAATGGAGATAAGTTTATGGGGCCGAGATAAACCTATTGCCTTAATTCATGCTTGATAAAAACAGAAATATTGATCTTTTCCGTTCTCTATTCAAGGGCAGGCAAGATGTCTTTGCCATCCGCTGGGAAAAGGGCAATAAAAGTGGATACATGCCAGCTTATCATTATGACCCATACATGTTCCGGCTCCATAAAATGAAAGGTGGTACCTTTAAAAATTACAAAGACAAAAACTACCTTCCCCTTTCAGACCAACAGTTTCAGAAACACTTTAATGGAGAACACCTCATCGGAATTTACCCCTTGCTGAAGGATAATACCTCTTGGTTTATCTCCGCAGATTTTGATAAAGAGAATTGGAAGGATGAGTGCCGTACACTTCTGAATGTTTGTAAAGAAAAAGCTATTCCAGCTTATTTGGAACGATCTCGTTCTGGACAAGGCGGCCATGTCTGGATTTTCTTCAACAAGCCTATTCCAGCCGTTAGGAGCCGTAAAATTTTGATTACTCTTTTGGAACAAGCAGGTATCTTCTCTGTATTCGATAAGAGTTCAAGTTTTGACCGACTATTTCCTAATCAGGATTTTCATTCGGGAAAAGGTTTGGGAAATTTGATTGCATTGCCGCTATATAATTCGAAACTGGAAAACAACAATAGCTGCTTTATAGATGAACAATTTACACCATACCAAGACCAATGGGCATTCCTATCCTCGGTGCAAAAGGCTTCAGAATCTCATCTTGATGCGATCTACAATTTACTTAACCTTAACAATAATCCGGCTCCAGCCATTCCCAATCCAACAACTTCTGTTGGATCATATATACTGCAAATACAACTCAACAATACCATTCACCTTAACCGATCAGGCATAACTCCAGAATTGACCAATTTCTTGAAAGAAGTACTGAATTTTGCCAACTCGGAGTATTTCATCAAAAAGAAAACGGGCCGGAATATACAGGGAACAGAAAGGTATTTCAGGTTAATAGAAGAAAATGTGCATGAAGTAATTATTCCGAGAGGTTTTATCGGAAGATTAATCCGCTATTGTAAACAGCAAGAAATTGAATTCGAATTTTTAGATGAACGAACAAAACACCCCACGATTACCTTTACAACAAATTTAACTTTAAGAACACATCAGAAATCTGTAATAGAAGCTGTTTCAAGAAAAGATTTTGGGGTAATTACCTCACCCCCGGGCTCTGGAAAAACAGTAATTGGACTGAAAATCATCGCTGAAAAACAACAACCTGCTTTGATCATTGTGCATCGCAAACAGCTGTTAGAACAGTGGGTTGAACGGATTCAAGCTTTTCTTGGAATTCCAAAGGATGAGATCGGCAGGATCGGGCAAGGAAAATCTAAGCCAGGCAAGGCCATTACTGTCGCAATGTTTCAGAGTCTAAGCAAGTTTATTGAAAAACAGGAAAACAAACATTTTAATCGCTCATTCGGAACTATTATCGTTGATGAATGCCACCATATTCCTGCAAAAACATACCGAGATACCATTTCAAAATTCTCATCTTATTACCAATATGGGTTAACTGCAACCCCTTTTAGAAAAGCAAATGATAGCAAAATTATTTTTACTCATTTGGGAGAAATCATTGCCCACATTAAACCGCAAGAAATTGAAGAATTCAAACGTGCGAGGATAATAGTAAGAGAAACCACATTGGATGTCCCTTTTAATCCAAAAACAGATGTGTTTGAAACCTTATCAAAAGTATTGGTGCATGATTCTTCCCGAAACAAGTTGATTCTCGGTGATATTAAAACCGAATTAAGCAAAGGGAAAAAGGCTGTTATCATTACCGAACGAAAAGAGCATATCGATACATTATATCAGCTTCTAAAGCAGTCCTTTGAAGTGGTAACACTGAGCGGCTATGATTCTGAAAGCAGCCGTAAAAAAAAATGGCAAATTCTCAACAGCGGAAATTACCAGGCACTAATCACAACCGGACAGTTTTTTGGAGAAGGTGCCGACTTACAAAATGCTTCTTGCCTTTTCCTTGTTTACCCATTCTCATTTAAAGGAAAATTAATTCAATACATTGGTCGTGTTCAGCGATCTGAAATCACTCCTTTTATTTATGACTACCGCGATCGTAAGATTGAATATCTGAACCGGTTATTCCTGAAAAGAAACACCTATTATCGACATCTTGACCGACAAGCAACTTTATTTGATGACATAGAAATTCCTAAAAGTTCTTCCAGCCAAATATTTGTAGTTGACAAAAAGATAAAGGTACCTATTGATCAGTTGGATTTTCGATATGGTGCAATCTCATTTAATTATTATATCCCTGAAATGAACACGGAGATGGAGTTTGAGATCGAAAACGATGAAGTCAGACCGGAGTTTGATGTTTTGAAACCATACTTCTCAAAAGTATTGAAGTCAAAGCATATAGTAAGCGAAATTTTCGCAGAATTTGAAAGCAACTTATTGGTTTCACAAAGAGCAAATTCAAATGACTTGGAAAAAATCAACCAGGAGATTATTGAAAGTGTAAAATTCCATTTCATTGAACAGGGAATTCTCGGTAAACAATATGTAACTGGAACCGATGAGAATTTGCTTGACTTAAACAAGTTACAGGAAGGACATAAGGGTAAGCCCTTTTATAATTCCGAAGAGCAATTGCTGAATGACCTTTTGAAAAATGAAAAGATTAAACATTACAGACACTTGCAGTATTTGGCATCTAAGCATGACGGCAATACCATGAAACTCCGGTTTGTCCTGAGCCCTTTTTCATTCGTATTCCTGCTTCTTGGAACGGAGCAATATCATGTAGTATTAGAAACACTTGATACAGAGGAAGCTACTTACATTTGGCATGTTGACAAAAACAGCCAAAAGCTTAGGCAAAAACTACGATTAATAGACCTGGACTTAAATTTGATCAGAAACCAAGGCAGGCAAGCCTTTCTTGAAAAGAAGCCAGAAAATTTCAGTCGACTTATCCATGACTATTCAGACGAAAGAAAAGGGTTTATCATTTGGAAAGACCAATTAGAAGAAAGGCTAATATGATATTTATAATCAATCGCAACAGTCATTCACAGTGATGGGCATAGAACCCCACCCTAATCCAAAACCAATCGTCTGATCGTGCTTGTTTCGGCTGTTATCAGTTTTACCACAACCACTTTTCCTGCCACAAAAGGACTCAGCTTGTCAGCATCCAGCCTGATGCGGTGTGTGCCTTCAGCCAAATACTGCTGGTGCAGCAACATAACGCTTTGACCAGTTATACCTGTCAACTCCAGACTAACCATTTGGGGACTTTCCAGCGTAAAGACCAGTTCAGTCGCTCCCCTTGCCGGGTTGGGCCACACCTGCATATCCAGGCCGTCATTAGCCTTTTCTGACAAACCAACCATATCAAATTCCACCTCATTCGATGGCACCGACTCAAAACTGCCCCAGGCTGTGGTTATGTAATAGGTGTTGATTCCCAAGGGGTTTTCATCAACAAAACCATAGTCGCCGGCTGCGCTTGTGCCAATAATTTCGTTATTGCGGTATACATTAAAATGACCATAGGTCCAGCTAAACGCTTCTTTGTTGCGGCCAGCCGCCATTAGGTCAGGCATGCCATTTCCAGCAATCGGTTGGTCGTTCAGGGGCTGGCTGCCCAGACTTATTTGCTTGTTTTCGCCGGCATCCACCACCATACCCTGAATATTCCAGTTGATGTTCCAGCCAAATTCGTTTTGCATGCTCACCCAGTCAGACCCATAAAGGAGCATATCCCCTTTGAAAGGCACAGCAGGGCCGTCATCAGTACCTGCCGGATACACCCCATTTGTATTGATCACACGATAACCGAACCACAATTCCTGCGAAGCATCAATCAAAACAGGCTCATCCATTTCCAGGGTATTCCAGCTGTCTGCTATGGGGTAAGCCAATTGTTGCTCACGAATCAGGTTTCCGGCATAATTTTGGTTTCCGCCCTGCCACACCCGCATAAATACCTGCACATCGGCATCAGCAATAAAAGCGGCCAACTGTCTCAGGTACTGGCCATCATAGGGTTCCAAATCAGCTGTACTGAAGCGTACGGCTGCATCAAATATTTCGATATTACTGCCCCCTACAACATCAGCATTAACGCCGTCATCCCAATGCAACCACTCCCCTTCGGAAGCTGGTGCATCCCACTGAAGCTCAACAGAGGCTTCCACCACTTCACCAATAAGGTTCAAAGGCGGAAACAGCAAGGGTTCCGGCACATGCAGTTGCACGCTTGCAGCAGGCGATTCACCGGTTTCGTAAACAGCGGTGACTTCAATAGTATGCATTTGCCCAACAGCCACTTCCGTAAATAAAAAATAGTTCTCTTCGATGAGTTCTTCCTGTTGTGTACCATTTAAATAAACCTGGTATCCCAACAATTCCGTATTTCTTTTCAAGGGGTTCAGTTCCCCCTCTTCCGACCTGTTGTCGAAGGCAATACCGGCCCTGATCATAAAGTCCATATCATCATGCTGAAACCATTGGGCGCCATTGTTGGAGGTGCTGTAAGAAAAGCCGGTGGCCTGATTCAAATCGCCGCCAATGCGAAAGGTATTACCGGTATTCCATTGGCAGGCAATATAAAAGCGCACATTGGCCGGCATGGGAATATCCACCGGGATTTTCAGCCAGCCGTTTTCCATCTCAACAAGGTAAGGCCCGCCATAGGAAGTGGAAATATCGGGTATGCCATTGTTATCGGCCAACACATACACCAACATTTGTTCGCCGGGTTCACCAGGGTCGGCAAAAAGCTTCAGCTGGCGCAAATAAAAGGCCTCATCATGCTCAAAAGCCACCGCCATCATTTCGCTGCCTGTTGCCGAACCCACCCAAAACAGGCCGTTTAACTCGCCATCATCATAGGCCAGCTCGATGGAGCCAAAACCGATAGGATCATCCCATTGTGCAAAAATATGCTCTACATCAACCACTTCTGCCTGCAATAAATGAGGCGGGTAATTGCCGGGGACAAGGGCTTCAAGCGTTACATCCACTTCCATATCCTGAAGCACTTCCATCCCTGTTACGCTATGATTTTGATAGCCTGCAGCAGCAACAGAAAAATCGTAAACCCCGGCAGGCACTTCCAGGTTGTATTGGCCATCGGGCATGGTGAATACCACATAGCCATTTAGTGCTACTGTGGCATCAGCAATGGGATCACCGTCAGTGTCCGTCACTGTTCCGCTGAGGGTAACAGTTTGTGCCAGTTGGTTTTCGCCACGTCGTCCCCAAACTTCATAATTGAAAGTACCATCATGTGGCCTCACCCATGCCATATAAAGCTGGTCGGAAGAGGCACCGGGCTTGCCCGCAATCTGTGGCCAAAATGCATCTTCTGTCGGTTGCGACAATTCGGTCATATCCGACCACGAAAAACCATTGTCATTGCTGTATCGCAGGTAAACCCTTTCGTTGGCATGATAGGTTTCGTCTGACCAGATGGTGTAAATCCGGTGGTTGTCTGTGTAGTTTGGCGTAACCCACAAATGGGGGCGCGATGAACTACCGCTGTTGTCAGAAAGGTTCACCGGGCTTTCCCAGCTATTGCCAAGGTCGGCTGAGCGGTAAAGTAAAATATCACTCTGCAATCCATCCACTTTAGCCGAAACAGCCACGTAAATGGAATTGTCAAGCAGCCGTGTATGTAGCCTGGCGTTGTAAGCAGCGTTGTTTGTAATATTCTGTGGCAGTGACCAGTTGACTCCAAAATTATCCGATTTGGTAAAGAAGACATCCAGGTCGTCGTAGTTGGCACCTGTTTGGTCGTTCCACAGCACAAACAATTCGTTGTTGCGCATTTGCAGGTTGCACCAGCGTGCATTGTTGGATGAGTTTGAAAGGTTTTGTGGTGCAGACCAGGTTTGGCCGCCATCGATGGATTTGATCAGATAAATCTGGTAATTCCAGTTGGCATCGCGGTCCTCATAAGCAATCACCACGGTGTCGCCCGAAGCGGCAATCTGAGGCACCTGCGCCAGGTTGATGGCGTTGGTCACCTGCATTTCATTGCCAAATAACTGGCCATCATTGCTTGATTTCACCATAAAAATTTCGCTGTTGCCGCTTGTGTTGCGGTAATAGGCGATATATACTTTTCCATCGGTAGCGGCAATTACCGGATAATTGGCGCCGTAATCAAATGACGAATAAAGGGTTAACTTATTTCCCCAATTGATACCGTTGTTGGTACTTTTCCGAAACATAATATCGCCCCATTGGTTCCATACCAAATAATGGTTGTCGCCAACATTGGTAAGTGCCGGTTCGCGAGAGGGGCCATATTCATTTGACAAATTCTGGATGTCGAACAAACTAAGCTGGGCTGCAAGCGGTTGGTTAAAGAGGAGAATTAAAAACGATATCAAGTAAAATTTTTTCATGAAAAGTTTGGTTTATTCATTTGGCCTGCGAAGTTAACTAAAATGGCTGAACCCATTTTCAGAGACAAAATGCTAGGGGGATAAATGATTCTCGACAGCAATTAGAAATAGGGCAGGAATCACGAATAGGTGTTTAAAAAGTGTACGAAAGCGCATGTGATAGCCATTATGTGACAAGATTTACTGAAAAACAAGGAATATCTATCCTATTCATTTTATGAAACTTAGCTATTCCCACCCCATTTAAATTGCAGAAATTTTATTGACAGTAATAAAATCTACTAATTTAACAGCTTGATTTAGGTTTAAGATTGGGTTTATGGAAATAAGAATCAAGCAAGTTGTTACAAAAAGCGACCTGAAAACGTTTATCTTTCTCCCTGAAAAAATACATACCAATCATCCCAACTGGGTACCACCCATTTACATGGATGAATGGTCGTTTTTCAATCCCAAAAAAAACAAATCGTTCAAACATTGCGATTTTCTCATGTTGCTTGCTTACAAAGACAATCAGGCCGTTGGCCGATGCCTGGGCATCATTCACCACCAATACAACGAAAAGCACAGTGAAAAAAACGCGCGTTTTTCTTTTATCGAAACCTATCATGATCAGGAGGTATATCATGCGCTGATTGAATCGGTTTCGGCATGGGCAAAAAGTATGGGGATGGAGAAGCTGGTCGGACCTTTGGCTTTTTCCGACAAGGACCCTCAAGGTTTTCTTATTGAAGGATTTGATGAGCCTGTTGTGATTGCCTCGAACTGCAACTTCAGATACATGGTGGATCTAACTGAAAATGAAGGATTCAGTAAGAAAAT
>CAYTUA010000300.1:0-4900 GCA_964440855.1 uncultured Lentimicrobiaceae bacterium | reverse complement strand
ATGAATTCGCTATTTTGCTGTTTTTAGCAGCCATTTTTGGTGGTATCGGGCAATTGTTGAAGCAGCCACTAATCGTTATGTTTATTGCCTTAGGCATTGTGGTTGGACCTTCGGTGCTTAATGTTGTGCAGTCGCAGGCACAAATACACCTTTTGGCCGAGTTGGGTATCTCAGTGCTGCTTTTTATTGTGGGTTTAAAACTCGATTTACGGCTTATTCAAACGATTGGAAAAACCGCACTTATCACTGGAATGGGTCAGGTATTTTTCACCTCAATTGTAGGTTATTTTATTGGAATTGGGCTCGGTTTTTCTGCATTGCATAGCTTGTATATTGCTGTAGCCCTGACGTTTTCCAGTACGATTATTATCGTAAAGTTGTTGTCTGACAAAAAAGAAATTGACTCATTGCACGGCCAGATTTCCATCGGTTTTCTGATCGTTCAGGACATTGTGGTTATTTTGGCCATGATTGTTTTATCCGCCATCGGCAACGAAACAGCCGGGCAATCACTTATTACAGAAATGGTTTTTACTATCCTTAAAGGTGCTTTGATGATCGGGTTGGTCGTTGTTGTAACAAAATACGTGCTTCCCCGATTAAGCTATTTCCTGGCCAAATCCCAAGAGTTGCTGGCTTTGTTTGCTGTGGCATGGGCACTAAGCCTTGCTGCTATAAGTGACGTGATCGGATTTAGCAGCGAAGTTGGTGCATTCCTGGCAGGCATAAGTCTGGCCACCTCCCCTTTCAAAGAAAATATAAGCAGCCGGTTGGTCAATTTGCGCGATTTTCTGTTGCTGTTTTTCTTTGTAAACCTGGGTTCTAACCTTGACCTGAGCCTGTTGGGCGAACAGGTGCCTTCTGCCCTGATATTCTCCGCATTTGTGTTAATAGGAAATCCTATCATTGTGTTGATAATCATGGGTATTATGGGTTATAGAAGGCGTACAGCATTTTTAGCTGGTCTTACAGTTGCTCAAATCAGTGAGTTTTCACTCATCTTTGCCGGCCTGGGCCTGGCTGTTGGCCACCTTAATGAATCCACTGTTGGCCTGATAACACTGGTAGGCCTGATTACCATTGGCGCGTCAACATACCTGATCTTATATTCGCATCAGATTTATGATGTACTGTCACCCGCATTAAAAATATTTGAACGCAAGGTCCCTTTTGGTGAAGCCAAAATTCAGCAGATTAAAAAAGCAGATTTCGATGTGGTGATTTTTGGGGTAGGTCGCTTTGGTGCCAATATTGCTGACCAACTTGACCTGCATCCAGAAATTAATTTTCTTGGGGTAGATTTTGATCCCGAACTCGTTAAAAGCTGGAAAGAACAGGACAGGCCCATAATTTATGGCGATATCGAAGATGGCGATTTGTTGGAATACATCCCCTTCGACTATGTAAAATATGTGGTCGTGACCGTACCCTATATGGAACAATCGCTTTATCTACTTAAAACACTGAGAAAGCAAAAATTTGATGGAAAAGTTTTTATGATAGCTCAATCGGATAAAAACGCTAAAGTTCTGGCTGATTGCAATATAGATGCAGTACTGTTGGTGCATGAGCTGGCAGCTGAAAGTTTCTACGAAAATTACCTCAAACCAACAAAAACAGAAGGTTAATTAACAGTTAAACAAATCGTTAGTAAACAATACATGCTTGGTGTTTGATTCTTTTTTTTGAATTAAACCTAATCTTTTGGGGAGATTGGCTACCCAATTTGCAGAAGTTTTCAACCTTTATTGTGATTAGCAAATAGATACGAATACAAAACATAGAAAAAAGATTTAATAAAATGTTTGGTGCTTTCGAAAATGATTACCTTTGTCACGGTTTAATTCTATACTTTTCATGAAGAAAAGAAAAAACAGTTTGTAATTTTTAGCTTATCCTATTGATTCCCAATTGATTTCCCGACTCATTGAAAAGTTTCATTTACAATTTATTATTTTAAACAATGAACATTTTTGTTGCAAAACTGAATTTCAAGACCACCAGTGAAGAACTGTTGGCACTTTTCGAGCAATTTGGCGAAGTTACTTCAGCCAAAGTAATCATGGACAAACTTACCAACCGTTCCAAAGGATTTGGTTTCGTTGAAATGCCCGACGAAACGCAAGCTTATGCTGCAATCAACGAACTCAATGAGTCAGAAGTTGATGGCAGGACTATCGTAGTAAAAAAAGCACGCCCCAAAGAAGATTCTGGTTATGACAACCGCGGTGGCGGTGGTGGTGGCTATAGAAGCAGAGATCGCTACTAAACCACTTGTAACTACAAGTTTATAGTATGAAAAGGTGGGTTTTCCCACCTTTTTTTATGTCTTATCGCCTTGTTTTGTGTAAAATTAAGTTAATTTTGCACCCCTGTATAAAGAGACACTCCCTGAAAATGGTCTCGTAGCTCAGCTGGATAGAGCAGCAGCCTTCTAAGCTGCGGGTCGTGGGTTCGAATCCCGCCGAGATCACAATCACACCTGTAATCAATTGGATTGCAGGTGTTTTTGTTTTTAAGCCTAGAAGATAAGCCTGCATATCTCCTTTCGCACTATCTTTATAGTTTTCAAAACCCAAACATTTGATTGTTATGAATAGCAAGCTAAAACTCCTTGTTTTGTTATTGATTGTTGTATGCCAGGCAAATAACTTGCAAGCGCAGTTTAGTCTTGATTTCGAGACCGGGGCTGTAACAACGGCGTATAATGATGTCCGCATTCCCGGCAAAGGCGGTGACTTTATCTCTTTATCAAAAGAATTGCAGGCAGGAACCAGGGTTTTTGGACGCCTCAAGGCAGGGTATATGCTGAATGAGCGCAGTGAATTGTTGCTGCTGATTGCCCCGCTCAGGTTTATTTATACTGGGAGCCTTGCAGATAAGGCCCTGTTTCAAGGGACAATTTTTCCAGCGGGAGAGGCCATCAAAGCCACTTATCAGTTCAACTCTTACCGCTTAAGTTACCGCTATTACCTGCGACAAGATGACCAATTAAAAATTGGATTGGGATTGACCTTGAAAATACGAGATGCGCTAATTGGCCTGGAATCGGGACAATTGCAGGCAGAAAAAACAGACTTTGGCTTTGTTCCACTGGTCAACTTTTTTCTACAATGGAAGCCCACCCAAAAATTTGGTGTATTGCTGGATGGCGATGCACTGGCTGCCCCGCAGGGAAGGGCTGAAGATGTGTTTATTGCCCTCTCCTATCACCTAAATGATAAACTCTTTGTAAAAGCGGGCTACAGATTGCTCGAAGGTGGAGCCGCAAATAATACCGTTTACACCTTTTCCATGTTTCACTATGGGGTGGTTGGCTTTCACCTCAAATTGTGAATCCGTTGCTACCTCGTCCCTTTTTGAAATAATGGCAGGGTCCTGAAAACTGTTGATTCCTCCAAAGGCACCAATTGGCCCTCCAGGTTAATCCTTGTCCCCGAGGCTGTTGTCATATTCATGCGCATGCGGCCCGAATCCTGCACCGTCATATCAAATAAGACCATATTGATATTGGAATGGGGTGCTATCCTGCCTCGCACCATCAAAGGTTTTTTGCCTTTTGGCCAAATCACCTCATAACGGATCAAATCGCCGGTGCTCATGCTACCACCAATGCCTGCATAGGCCCTGATGTTGTTAAAGGCATATTGAATGCTGGCCTGATCGCCATCCACAGCAAAAAAGTTTGACAATTGCGACAATTGATAACTTTCGCCACGCCTTCCATATAAAGTACTAAGCTCCAACACGAAAGAAGTATCCTTAATCATGTCATAAACCTGTTCTTTAAGGGCATCACGCTCAGCTTGTCGTTCAGCCCGGCGTTGTTCGCGCTTGGTAAGCGGCTTTTCAATGGCTGTATCCTGCTGCGCAAAAATATGGCCGGAAACAACAATAAGGCTCAAAAAGAGCAATAGTAACAATTTCCTTTTCATGGTGTTAATTTTAGGGCTAAGTTACTCCAAAATTCACGCCAAAGTGTAAGTCAATACGGGGCCTTACTGCAAAAGGTAATTGAGCTCAGTACCCGGGGCAACTTCATCGGCTGGTTTTCCATAACGGAAGATGCGCAAATTCCTGCTTCCTTTCAGGTCGAGTTTCGATCCATCCACTTCAAGCAGACAGGCCTCGCGGAGGCCTACCACAGTCATTTCGCGGTTTATGGCAAGGAACTCTTCAATGCGCTGCTCGCGGGTTTCGCCGGCATGTCCGTCGGGATTGGCATCCAGATAGTGTGGATTGATTTGGAAAGGAATCAGGTTCATACAATCAAAGCTTTCCGGCTGATAAATGGGCATGTCATTGGTTGTGCGCAAACTCGGACAAGCCACATTGGAACCTGCACTCCACCCCATATAGGGCATGCCATCGAGGGCTCGCTCACGAATGGCTTGCATCAGTCCATACTGATGGAGCATGGCCACCAGGTGAAACGTATTGCCCCCTCCCGTGGCTACACATTCAGCCTGTCGAACAGCTGCCACAGGGTCATCATAGCGGTGGATCGAAGTCAATTCCAATCCCAGGGACGCGAATACACCCGCTACTTTGGATTCGTACAAATTGTAGGAAGCCTCCAAACCATCTGGAGAAAGGTTTACACCGGCATAAGGAATGAAAAGGACTTTTTTTACCTGGTGTCGCTTGCAAAACTCCTTGATGTGGTTTTGTGGCCAGGCCAGATAGGCTTCGCCTGCGTTTGTAGAATTACTGATTAATAACAACTTCATAATCAATGGTGTATTGGTGAATATTTCTATTAATTCTTTCGACTGAGTTTCGTCAGGGTTTGAACAGCATTGCTGTAAGCTTTGTCAAATGACCTGAACCAACTGCTGTCCAGCGCCCTGCCCGACAACCGATCCACGGCCCCCCTGCCCTTTTCAAAATCCTGGCGAGC
>CAYTUA010000299.1:0-4150 GCA_964440855.1 uncultured Lentimicrobiaceae bacterium | reverse complement strand
TGTTGAGGTTGCATATCAAGTATACGCTGGAAGCCATCTGAGGCTTTCCCTCCGGCTTGTTCGGCTATAAATGCCATGGGAACACATTCGTACATCAGCCGGAGTTTGCCTTGCGGATTTTTCAGGTTGCCCGGATACATATAAATGCCGCCACGCAGCAGGTTACGGTGAAAATCAGATACCAGCGAGCCAATATACCTTGAAGTGTAAGGCCTGTTGGAGCTTGCATCATCTTCCTGGCAGTATTTGATATACCGCTTTACACCTTCGGGAAAATAAATATAGTTGGCCTCATTGATGGAATAGATGTTTCCTGTATCGGTGATTTTAATATCCGGGTGCGAAAGGATGAAAATGCCGCAAGTGGGGTCGTAGGTAAATCCGTTTACACCAAAACCGGTTGTATAAATCAGCATGGTGGATGATCCATAAATTACATAACCGCCGCAAACCAGTTCGGTACCTGCCTGCAACACATCTTCCTGGGTAATTATGGTGCCGATGGACTTGCGTTTGTAAATGGCAAAAATGGTACCTATGGAAACATTCACTTCGATGTTTGAGGAGCCGTCAAGCGGATCGAGGGCAACAATATATTTGGCATTTTGGGTGGTTTTATCATCAAAAACAATGACGTCGTCATTCTCTTCAGAAATAATGGCAGCGCATTGTTTTCCATTGCGCAAGGCTTTGATAAACTCATTGTTGGCCATCACATCCAGTTTTTTCTGGTTTTCGCCCTGTACATTCACGCCTCCGTCGTCGCCTATAATACCTGAAAGACCGGCCCGGTTTACGTCGCGGTTTACAATTTTGGCAGCAATCCCAATATCGTTCAACAGACGCGAAAATTCGCCTGTGGCTGTGCCTACAATCTCTTGTTGTTCCCAAATAAATTCAACGAGTGTTTTCATGTGCTTGATGGTTGGTGTTGTAAATGAGTGATTAAGGCTTGTTGCGCTTGTCGCAGCCCTTCTTGGACAAATATATTACTTTTGCTTGTTAATCCAACAGCAAATGTTAAACCCCATGCTGAAAGTTTTCAAATTTGGCGGTGCTTCCATTAAAGATGGCGATGCCTTGCGCAATCTTGTTTCAATTTTGAAGCATTACACACCTTCACCTTTGGTGGTTGTAATTTCAGCAATGGGAAAATCCACCAACGCCCTGGAAGCTTTGCTGCTGGCTGTCCGCAACAATGATCAAACACTTTATAATCAACTTTTTGACGATTTCAAAAGGGATCACTTGCAGATTGTAGAAGAAGTGTTTGACAAGGACCAGGAAGCCATTGACAAACAATTGCATCTGCTTTTCAATGCCCTCGACCAGCATATGAAAACGCTTTGTGGAAAGCCCTATAATTTTCATTATGACCAAACCGTCTGCTATGGCGAATTGATTTCGACAGCCATTGTGCATGCCTACCTCAATCGGTGTGGTTTGAATTGCCAGTTGTTGGATGCCCGCAGCTGCATTAAAACCGACAGTTGTTTCAGGGCTGCAAATGTAAACTGGCCAATGACTGAACAGCATATCAGGAAAATAAAACCCGGGAAAGGGATTGTGCTTTCGCAAGGTTTTATAGGTTCGGACAAAGTGGGCCAGACCACCACGCTGGGTCGTGAAGGCTCTGATTACACAGCTGCCATTTTTGCCTATTGCCTCGATGCAGAAGAGGTGGTGATATGGAAAGATGTTCCCGGACTGCTGAATGCCGATCCCAAAAGATTTGAGGCAGCCGTGCAACTGTCCCGCATTTCGTATGGAGAGGCCATCGAACTGGCCTATTACGGGGCAAGCGTTATCCATCCAAAAACAATTAAACCACTCGAAAACAAGGGCATAAGGCTGCTGGTTCAGTCATTTGCAGATTTAAAGGTCCAGCCAAGCCTGATATCGCATATGGCCGATTTTGACGATCGTACACCATCCTTTATCATAAAGGACAACCAGATGCTGTGCAGTGTGAGCCCCCGCGATTTTAGTTTTATGAATGAGCAAAGCTTGCATAAACTATTTGGTATTTTGGCAGAACTCCATGTGCATGCCAACCTGATTCAGGTTTCGGCTATAAGTCTTTCTTTTTGTGCAGACTATGAAGCAGCTAAACTAAGCGACCTGCTGTTGAGGCTTCAGGAATCCTATCGCATGAAATACAATACAGGCCTTGAATTGCTCACCATCAGGCACTACAACGATCAGCTGCTAAACGAGATGTGCAAGGGAAGGCATATATTACTCGAGCAGCGCAGCCGGACCACAGCCCAAATGGTGTTAAAAACAAAGGCTTCGCAATAGAAAAATGCAAAGCCTCTGTTTTAAGGAATAATATCTCAGATTTATTTACTGCACAAACACTTTCTGGTTTGTTACAGCACTGCCATCTTGAATGGTAACGATATAAATACCGGGACTCAGTTTCAATTGGCGGCGGTATTGAGGTGTGTTTTGCACAACTGCCTGGTGTACAATTTGTCCGGCGGCATTCATTACACTTAGCCTGGCGTTGTTAAATGCTTCAGTGGCTTTTATGATTAATTCGCCACCTTCACTTACAATGCGAACGGTATTTTGATCCAACTCGGCAGTGCTTACAAGCCCCCAGTCATACAACATCACATCATCAATCAGCATACCATATCCACTATCGGTATGTGCATGCCAGCTCAGGTATATAAAACCATCTGTTTCAGGAATAACAATTTCCTCGAAATACACCCAATCGGTGTCTTCAAATTCGCTGAATTGCACAATAGGGTTGGTCAGCATTTCAGCGTTTGGCTCGGTGCCCCAGTAAACGCTCATGTCTTCGGCTGTGCCGGGCAACAGGCTACGATAGTTAAAGCTCAACCAATACTCATTCGTGGCTTCCACCTGAATGGGTTGCGATATCAACCAGGTATCAAATTGGGTTAAGCTAATATTAGAGCTGTTCATACACGCCATGGCCTTGGCACCTGAGCTGCCGGGAACGGCAACACTGCGCCAGCTTGAGGCATCTGAATCAATTTGCTGCCAGTAATCAGGCAGGTTGGGCACCAACACATCCTGCACATCCATCAGGTAAGGAAATTCTGAAATGGCTGGCATGGTGGCAAAGCTCCAGATGGCTTCACATTCCTCATTGGCGCCCTGATTGTTTCGTGGGATTACTTGTACATAATAGGTTTCGTTTATTTCGAGCCCATCAACCACCAGATAATTCAAGGCTATATTTTCACCATTGATAATATTGGTCGGGGTTTCGATTCCTTCTCCGTCTGTTCCCAGATACACATCGTAACTGCTTGCAAATGGGGCCGGTGCCCAACGAATTTCCTGCACCACACTGTGTCCGTCCGAACCATCAGCAGGGGTAATCAGACCATTGGAGCAAAGTGGAACACCAGTATGCTCGTCAATGCCACTGATAATAATCGAAAATACCTGTAAGTCGTTTGTGAGTGGGCCATCGTGGTCAATGATAATGGTGTAATCAGCTGCTTCGGGTTCAGCAATAAATACCTGCTCCACATTGTCAACCAAATTTTTGCCCTCGGTGGTGGCTGCTGCTGTTGGATTGTCGGGATCCAATTGATAGGGATAGAAGATATTGCCATCACCATCTTCAATTCGCAAATCCAAATCGTTAATGATAACGGGTACACGGGCATTGAGCGCGGCAGGGGGAACGGTGCCCGGTACGTCTGTCCAAACAATGGTTACCTTAAACGGTTGATTTCCGGAGGCTGAAACTACCCGCTCATAAGTTTCGCCATCATTGAGCACAATTTCATCAATTACGTTTTGCATTACATTGTCTTCAGAGATAATATTGGCTGCCCTTTCGGCATTCACCAGTCCCCATCCGTAGGCGTAGTCCGGTCCTGTATGCGGTCCTGCTTCATCCGCTGTATGGATCACAAGTGCCTTGAGGGTGGAGGCGCGCATGGGCACTTCGCCATGCGTTTGCTGGTAATAGTGCTGCAGAAGTGCCATAGTGCCGGCCACATTGGGCGACGACATGCTTGTACCATTGTAACTTGAATAGGAGCTGTTTGAGTTGGAGGTTGAGGAATACACATCAACGCCTTTACCAACTACATCTGGTTTGATGCGGCCATCATCGGCAGGGCCCCAACTGCTGAAACTGCTCATTAGCACACTC
>CAYTUA010000298.1:0-2575 GCA_964440855.1 uncultured Lentimicrobiaceae bacterium | reverse complement strand
GTACTGAGCCTCAATTTTTGTACTTTTACAACCGAAAATACCACTTCCATGAAAAAAAGAAATTACCTGAAATTGCTTCGTTTTGCGGCCATAACGCTGCTGATGTTCGTTTTGAGCATTGGGATATCCGACACTTTGCAAACAATTCCACCGGCCGATGCTATGCCGGCTGACAGTTTGATACAGTCCAGCGACGATACATTCATCGTATATCAATACGATATTAAAGAAATGATTGCGCCCCCGGTATGGCGCACCACCCAAAAAGCCTTCGAAAAAGCGCATGAGCTTGGGGCCGACCTGATGGTGATTCATATGAATACCTATGGTGGTACGGTGGATGACGCAGATTCAATCAGGACCAAGATTCTCAATTCCAAAATTCCGGTATATGTGCTGATCGACAACAATGCAGCTTCGGCCGGGGCATTGATCTCGATTGCCTGCGACAGCATTTATATGGTGCCTGGCTCAAGCATAGGCGCAGCAACAGTCGTTAACCAATCAGGTGAGGTGGTGCCTGATAAATTCCAATCCTATATGCGTTCGATGATGCGCGCCACAGCCGAAGCCAAAGGGCGCGATCCCGAAATTGCCCAGGCGATGGTTGACCCCCGGGTGTACGTTGAAGGGGTATCCGACACCGGTCAGGTACTCACACTGACAACTTCCGAAGCCATCCGACATGGGTTTTGTGAAGGTCAGGCCGAAAACATCCAACAAATGCTCGAGATAGCCGGACATGATGATTATGAGATAATTAAACATGAACTTACGGGCATGGACAAGGTTATTAATTTTTTAATCAGTCCCATGATCAGTGGTCTGCTTATCATGATCATTATCGGCGGAATCTATTTTGAGCTGCAAACACCCGGCATTGGGTTTCCGATTGGTGCAGCGGTGATAGCCGGACTACTTTATTTTGCACCCCTTTATCTGGAGGGGATGGCTAGCAATTGGGAAATTTTAATTTTTGTGCTCGGTGTTGTGCTGTTATTGATAGAGATATTTGCCGTACCCGGATTTGGCGTCACCGGAATTCTGGGATTGTTATTTATTGTAACCGGGCTTACACTTGCGATGGTCGAGAGTGTAGGCAGCACCCCATTCCATGTGGATATTACAGCGTTGACCCGTGCTTTTTTCACCGTTATTATTGCCATGTTTATTTCCATTGCGGGAAGCATTTATTTGAGCAAACGACTACTTACAACAACCACCTTCGGTCATCTGGCGCTGGATACTGTGCAAAACAAAGCAGACGGTTACACATCGGCCTATTCCAACTACAGCGATATGATTGGTAAACGTGGCAAAGCCCACAGCATGTTGCGCCCATCGGGAAAAGTGGTGATTGACGATGAATATTATGATGCAACAGCCATGAGCAGCTTCATTGATGAAGATGAAGCCATTGAAGTGGTTTCTTACCAAACGGGTCAGCTCTTTGTCAGAAAGGTGGTTTAAATGGACAACATTCACTTGCTTCAAACGGACATTACCCAACTGGATGTTGATGCCATTGTGAATGCTGCCAACACTTCACTTCGCGGTGGAGGTGGCGTGGATGGAGCCATACATCGGTCAGCTGGTGCCGAGCTGCTGAAAGCCTGTGTAGCCTTGAATGGATGCCCCACCGGAGAAGCAAAAATCACGCCCGGGTTCAGGCTCAAAGCACAGTATATCATTCACACTCCTGGCCCCGTGTGGAAAGGAGGTCAATCAGGCGAAAAAGAGTTATTGACCAATTCCTATGTGAACAGTTTGAAGCTGGCTTCAGAAAACAAATGCCAATCCATTGCTTTTCCAAATATTTCAACAGGTGTTTATGGTTTCCCCAAGCAAGAAGCCGCCAGCATCGCGGTAAAAGCTGTTAAAACGTTTTTGAAGCAGCATTCCCTGCCTTTAGAAGTCTATTTTGTTTGCTTCGACCAGGAAAATTATTCAATTTATGAAAAACTGCTTCATAAAGCCAAAAGCCCATAGACAAATGAATATTTAATCTTTTACAAAAACAAGTCATGTACTATATCCTGTTTTATGATACCATAGACAATTATATCGAAAAACGTGCCCCATTTCGCGCCGAACATTTGGCTTATGCGCAACAAGCACATAAAGCAGGAAGCCTATTGATGGCCGGGGCCCTGGCCGATCCAGATGATGGGGCTGTTTTGGTTTTTAAAGGAGAAAACCCAACAATAGCAGAATATTTTGCCAAAAACGATCCCTATGTCAGGGAAGGCGTAGTTGAATCATGGGAGGTACGTCCGTGGAATGTGGTTATCGGTAACGAAATCGGTGATTAATATCAATTGAACAACCCGCAAGCGAACACTATAAATTTAAAATTAATACTTACGTATGCTCCTGATTGCCGATAGTGGTTCCACCAAAACCGAGTGGATGCTAATCAACAACAAAAAAATTGTAACCCATTTCTTTACAACTGGGTTCAATCCTTACTATTCCGGACAGGAAGCCATTCGTACTATTTTAACAACAGAACTCCCAGTCAATTTACCAATAATTGAAATTGAACGAGTGATTTACTACGGGTCAGGTTGCTCAA
>CAYTUA010000297.1:0-3454 GCA_964440855.1 uncultured Lentimicrobiaceae bacterium | reverse complement strand
TTGGTTAATCGCCTATAGGGGGTCAGACCAATAAGGGAAATCCTGAATGGCACCATTCGTAAAACGGGGCATTTCGCGATCGTTGAGCATATCCCAAATCATACCACTGCCACCAAACATTACCGAGCGGGCATCATAGCCAAGCAACCTCAGATAAGCACTCAGGAATCCGCTTCCTTGGCCTGTATAACAATAAATGGCTATAGGTTTGTCAGTTGGCAGGGTTTTGAGGTCTGCTGCCAGTTTCATGCTTTGCTTGGGTGTATATTGCACTGCACCTGGTATATGGCCTGGGTCGAGGTATTGTGCTTCAGGCCAGTAATTTACGACATAGAAAGAAGACAGGTTATCAAAAACTGCCTGAGCAGTAATGCCGCAGGTCGAAAATCCGGCTGCAAGCAATTCAGCAGTACGCTCTTCCAAAATTTCAAGGCCTGTAGTTTTACCTGTATTGATTGCCGGTAATTCGCCTTTTTCAGGCATTGGTGTCACATCTGAGGTAAACTGCGATTGGTATGCATTGCTAACAGCATTGGTCCATGGCCCCGAGAATACTTCATTCCAGGATGACATACCAAAGCCCATGCTGAATACATTCTTATAGCCATTAATTCGAAGCAATGAGGTTGCATAACTGGCCGACTGACCTCCGTAACAAACTACAACTACTTTTTCATAGGATTCGTGGTTGATGGTTTTGATGTGGTCAAGTACCTGGCCAAGCGGTATATTCACTGCATCCTCAATATGTCCGGAAGCAAAATCAGCCGCAGCACGGATATCGATGATATACACCTGTCCCGTAAGTGATAGCTGATATACATCGGCAGCTGACGTAATCGATGACATATCGGTATTTACATAATCCTTTCCATAGGGTGATTCAGCCGACTCGAGGAATGTTGCCAAAACCTCCGATTCATTAATTTGTGGAGTTGGTTCGTCATCTTTTTTACAAGAAGTGGTAAACAGAAATCCTACCAGGATTCCCATAAAGACTAAATAGTTTAGTTTTTTCATTGGTATGGGGTTTTAAAAAAGAACTTGTCCTGTCGTTGATATTGACAAGACAAGTTCGATTTGTATTCAAACAATTAAGGTTAAACTACGGGGTTACGTAGTCATAGTTTTTGATTTCGTTCTCGGGTATGAAAGTGTTAGGTGTTCCTGCTTCGTTCATAACATCCCAAATCATACCATTTCCGCCATAAAGCAATGACAGTGAATTATACCCCAATACCTGTAAATAGCCTGACAGATATGAGCTAGTTTGTCCTGTATAGCAATAGAGTACGTTTGGTATTTCAGTTGACAAAGTCAGCAGATCATTCGCCAATTTCCAGGGCTCAGTATCAGGAGGGTAATTGTAGGCTCCTTCAACATGACCCAGACTCAAATACAGATCGTTTGGCCAATAATTGAAAATTCGATACCCGCTGAGGTTTTGGTAAAGGGTAGTGTGGTTTACAGTTGCAGCGCCATAGCCAGCAGCAAAAAGATCAGCTACGCGTGCTTCAATAATTTCGGTGGCAGTTGTTTTGCCGGTATTCAGGGCAGGAAGTTCGCCTTTTGCAGGTTTTTCAGGGGCAGCTGTAGTAACGAATTGTGTGGCACGAGCGTTGCTTCGGTTGTTTATCCAGGGTGTAGCCAGGTCTTCATGCCATGAGCTCATGCCCCATTTCATTGACTGTACATTTGGAATTCCGGCAGCCCGCAATAAAGCAGCAGCATAGGCAGCTGATTGACCACTATAGCATGCCAGGATAATCTTCTCATAACTCGCTGCATTTATCCCTTTCAGGTGGGTAAACAGGTCTGAGAAATTTACTTGCACAGCACCTTCAATATGTCCGTTGGCAAAGTCAGCAGCTGAGCGGATGTCAACTACGTAAAATGCAGATGGATTTGCCAGCAAAGTTGCCCTTACGTCAGCAGCACCAATTACAAAACCTCCAAAAGGGAAGCCCAGATCATTTTCCATATAGTCAACAACAATCTCAGATTCATTTATTTCAGGTTCCGGATCGTCATCATCTTTCTTACATGATGTTACAAACAAAAACCCAAATACAAGTCCGAGAATTACCAAATAATTAAACTTTTTCATACTGATTTTTTTTAGTGAATGATTAATGGTTAATTTAATGTGTCAATTTATAAATTTACTTGTGAATTAGTTATTTTCCATCAATTTGGTAAACCAGCCCGAAGGCAGTTTATCATCAACTGTTATACGGGCTGTAGCACCCAATTCCCACTCGAGCAAATCCTCCATAAAAAGATACAGGTCCTTATTGATCAGTTCGCCACCTTCGTTGCGGATATGGCAGTTTGAGGAACAACTTTTGCCATTTTCGACTTCGGTTCGGCTTGTCCAGCGAAGGATGTTGTGAGGTGATGTATAATTATAGGTGGGTTCTGCATCAAAATTGGCGTAATTTTCTACACCTTGTGCTGACCAGTTATCGGGTGCAGCCAGTGTGCGACGAACCAATGCAAAATCAAAACCTTCCTTGATGTCGGGTATGGGATTCACTGCTATTTTGAAGCTCAGGTAGGAGGGGATTCGCGCCCCGTCGCCTCCAACATGGCAGCTGCCGCAGTTGTTATAGTCCTGTGAGTGGCAAACATGGCAATTGAAATCTTCCATATGCATGGCGTGATACAGATTGTTGGTTTTGTTATTTGTATGACAATCCTTGCATTCCGGCATAGATTCGTAGGCATAACGTTGTTCTACCTTGTTGCCGTCGCCGTGCATTTCATGTCCGCTGTGGCAATTCAGGCAATCGAACCTGTTTTGCGTAAGGTGCACATCAGGTTTTGTTCCTGTTGCAACGCCAAGATAAGCATGGCCTCCACGTGAGGTATGACAACTTACACACACATTCAGCATATCAGGGGTTTTGTTGAAGTTGTGACCTGAAATAAGTCCGCCACCACCAATAGGAGGACGCACCACATGGCAGGTTCCGCAGGAAGCATGGCAGGTTGCACAATTTTTATTATAGGCTTCTTTATGATTCTCAGGTAACAGATGAAAATCGTCTGAACCACTATAACCAGCACGAATAGCCACTTTGCGCATCTGACCATAGCCATTGTGGATGCTACTGCCAAATTTTTCAGCGATATCAGTGTGGCAGGCACCACAAGTTTCTGTATAATTAGAGGAGGGGTGAGAAAGGAAATCACCTGAGTGGGCTGTGGCCTTGTCGTCGGTACCGTCAACGCCGCCATGACAAGTGGTACAACTTACATTGTGGCTTGATGCTTTATAAGCCTCATAGCCATCACCGCCCATATACACCCTGTCGTAAGGTTCGTAATGTGGCGCATCGCCTCCACATCCTCCTGCAGGTGCTTCAGTGTCAGGGCTGTAAACTTCTTGTAAATGGGCGTAGTTGGTATGGCAGCCAACGCAGGATGCCACAGTCATGGGGCCGTCCCCATC
>CAYTUA010000296.1:0-3265 GCA_964440855.1 uncultured Lentimicrobiaceae bacterium | reverse complement strand
AATATTCTAAAAAAACATAATTGAGTTCAAAAGCGGCAAGCCCCTTACCAATTATATAGCGCAGCCGGTTATATCCATTTAATGTATTTTCGCCAGGTGCAAAAAAACCTGCCCAGCCAAATTCAAGTTCACTTTTTTCGCCCAGCCGCCCATCGGGAATTGATGGAATAGGAAGTGCGTTGGGTCCAAAATAGCCCGGCGAATATATAAAATAATCTGTCCAATGGGTTTGTCCATCCCAATTGTGCTTTTCGTTCCACCAAGTATAGTCGGTTTGTGCAGCTGCATTATGCATGGTAATCATCAACAAGATGAAAACGGGCATAAAATGCCTGATTTTAGTTTTTACTTTACACACTTTACATATTTTGTTTTCACATTAATATATTGCAATTAGAATGCCTATTCCAATCACAACGAAATTAAGCATTTTTTTAAATGAGAATCCCTTGATTATTGTTGAATGGGCTACTGTCTGCTTCTAAACACCAAAAACAAAGGACATTCAAAAATGCCAAAAAAGTAAAAACCTTATATTTGTAGGTTACAAACAAAACTGAATGTCATGCCCCATTTCAACGGCCATTTGCAATCAAAACTGATGCAGACAGGCACTTCCATTTTTGCAGTCATGTCGAAACTTGCGCAGGAACATCAGGCGGTAAACCTTTCGCAGGGCTTTCCGGATTTCCCCATTGACGAAAAGTTGATAGATCGTGTAAATTACTATATGAAAAATGGGTACAATCAATACGCCCCCATGCCGGGGGTACCTGCCCTGCGCCAGGCAGTAGCCGCCAAAGTGAAATTGAGCTATGGCATTGACTATGACTGGCAAGACGAAATCAACATCACAGCAGGTGCCACGCAAGCGCTCAATACAGCCATTTCTGCTTTCGTAAAGGAAAACGATGAGGTAATTATTTTTGAGCCTGCTTACGACAGTTATGCCCCTTCGGTGCGTGCTTGTGGGGGGGTGGTAAAACACGTTGCACTGAAGGCCCCCGATTTCCGTATCGATTGGGAAGAGGTAACACGCTGCATATCAAGTTTTACGCGCATGATCATTATCAACAGCCCACACAACCCGAGCGGAAGCCTGATTGATGGATACGACCTCCACAAGCTGGATACGCTTACGCATGATTCGGATATAATCGTTTTGAGTGATGAGGTTTATGAACACATTATTTTCGATGGCAAAAAACACTACAGTGCCTGCGAGCTGCCCGGATTGCTGTCGCGCAGCCTTGTAGTAGGTTCCTTTGGGAAAACATTTCATGCAACCGGTTGGAAAACAGGCTTCATAATGGCACCTGCCAACCTGATGGAAGAATACCGCAAACTGCACCAATTTGTTGTTTTCGCCAGCAATACACCTATTCAATATGCCATTGCCGACTTTTTGGGCGACGCAGCCAATTATGAAAATTTGGGAGCCTTTTATCAGCAAAAACGGGATTATTTTGTGCAGGGTGTCGCCAAGTCACGCTTTGATGTAGTACCCTGCTTCGGCACCTATTTTCAATTGCTCAATTATGGCCACATCAGCGAAATGCCGGAGATGGAATTTGCTGAATGGCTGGTGAAGGAACATAAAATCGCAGCAGTTCCGGTTTCGCCTTTTTATCACGACAAATTCAATCAGCATTTGCTGCGTTTTTGTTTTGCCAAAACTGAAAAAACACTCGACAAAGCCATAGAAATAGTATGCAAGATTTAAAAATTGCCTTTATTCAAACCCGATTGTATTGGGAAGACAACAAGGCCAATCAAATGCATTTCAGCAGACTGATAGCAAGTCTTAAATCCCAGCCCGATTTAATTGTGCTGCCCGAAACCTTTAACACCGGTTTTCCGGTTGATCCGCGCAAATGGGCCGAAAAGCCTGATGGCAGCACTTTCAGATGGCTGCAACATATGGCAAACGAAACGGGTGCCGTTATTTGTGCCAGTATGCTGATGGAAAGTGGCGAGGAATACCACAACAGCTTGATATGGATGCGACCAGATGGCAGCCACAGACTGTACAATAAACGCCACGTTTTTCGTATGGGTGGCGAACATGAACGCATCAGTCCCGGCGACGGGCATCTGCTTACACGCCTGAAAGGATGGAATATTCGCCCCCTTGTTTGCTACGACCTGCGTTTCCCGGTATGGTGCAAAAACACTTACGAAAATGGGCAGTTCGAATACGATTTTATGATTTTTGTAGCCAACTGGCCGGCTGTGCGCACTTTGCCCTGGAAACAATTGCTGATTGCACGTGCCATCGAAAACCAGGCCTATGTGCTGGGCGTTAACAGGGTAGGCCAAGACGGGCTGGGTATTGACTATGCAGGTGATTCCTGCCTGATCGACCCCAAAGGACAGATCATAGCCCAGGCCAAATCGGGCGAAGAAGCCCTGATCGAGGAAAGCATCAGCCTGACAGAGCTGGATGGTTTTCGCAAAAAATTTAATGTGGGCATGGATTGGGACCGCTTTAAAATTGTCTATTGATTCCCTTCCATTTATCAACTTAAAAGTAAACACAATTAATCCTGAAGTGGAATCAGATGCAAATCAGCTTCATCGCATCTAAAATAAATTCCGTTTACCTAAAAAAACTAATTTAGCCGCCTCAAATAAAGCGCAATTAAGGATGAATATTATCATAGCCGGTGACGGGGAGGTAGGCTTGCATTTGGCTCATGCACTTGGTAGCAGCAACCACAACATCACCATCGTTGACCCCAACGAAGACCTGTTGAAAATGGTAGGGTCGCATGCCGACCTGATGACAATAACAGGTAAATCCACCGATATTGATGTGCTGAAAAGGGCCCATGTCAGAAATGCCGACCTGGTGATTTCGGTGCTGCATGAGGAGCAAATTAATTTGATGACTGCCATTTTGGCTAAAAAGCTTGGGGCCAAAAAGGTAGTTGCGCGTGTAAATACTATGGACAACCTGAATCCCAAAAATCTTCAGCTTTATCAGGAACTGGGCATAGATGCGCTTATTTCACCCGAAGATATAGCTGCACAGGAAATAATCAGCCTGCTCAAGCAAACGGCTGCCACCGAAGTTTTCGACTTTTCGGGCGGCAAACTTTCTATGATATTGGTTAAATTGGAGGAGAACGCGCCGGTTGTGTACAAAACCCTGAACGAAATATCTGAGGAATACGAGCAAATGGATTTCAGGGCTGTGGCCATTCACCGCAAGCGTGAAACATTCATCCCCAAAGGTGAAGATATGTTTTTGCCCAACGACCTT
>CAYTUA010000295.1:0-13448 GCA_964440855.1 uncultured Lentimicrobiaceae bacterium | reverse complement strand
AGCACCAATATAGGCCCCAAGCATCAGGCGAAAATCCAGTTTTTCACGTTGTATTACTTCCAAAACTGTTTCGGCATGTTGATCGCAATCAAACAGCCTCAAGTATTTCCAATGCCCATGCAGCAGCAGCAGGTCTTCTTTTACCTGCGCATATGACGGATACACAGCTCCGGGATGCTGTCCATCCCTGAAACCGGAATAACATATGGCTTTACCCGGCTCCATATCCAATGTTTTAAAGATGTTCATTGATATATTTTAATTTTCCCTGATGGTCCCAAATACCCCAATAGGCTCCTACTGCCCCTTCATTGCCCACTTTCCATGATTCATCAAATGATGAAAAATAGAACACCTCAATTTGCTCATCCATAGCCCACAATTGGGTATTGATAAAATACTTCATGGCATTCAGTGAAGAAGGTTTGGCATTGCCCAGGGCATCCCCTTTGCTTGGCCAGCCCGTTTCGGTGATAATGACCCTTTTGCCTTTTCCACGCACCAAAGCTTGATTATACATCTGACGCATATGCGTTAATGAATACCTGAAATCAGTTCCTTCCCAAAAAGGATAGCAATTGCTGAATATCACATCACAGGCATCAACAATTGCAGGACGCTGTGCAAACTCATAATAGGCATCCACATAACCGATTGGTATATCAGGCAATGCTTCTTTTACCCGTTTCAAATAGCCAATCAACTCATCTTCTGTAAGATCGTCCCTATAAAGCACCTCGTTGCCCACCGCAGCCATATCCACCAAGCCTTGCCGCGCCAAGCTAATCAGGTTTTCAATTTCCTGTTCATTCTTGTCTTTTTCGCGGCCAAGCCAGGCACCAACCAAAGTTTTCAGGCCCATTTCCTTGGCTACTTTGGGAATTAATTCGTTCCCCTCGATGCACGAAAACGACCTTATCCACGAGGTATAAGGCTTTATTATCTCCATCCTGCGCCTGATTTGGTCTTCAGGAATGATATCACCGGGTTTTTGCCCTTCTTCATACAAGCTGAAGCAAAAACCATGCACACCTCCATATAAAACTTCCAGGAATAAGTCCCTGATTTCGTCCCCTGATTTTTCATCATAAAAATGTTCTGCCGGAACTTGGGCCGAAGTTTTAAAACTCAAATACCTTTCTGATCTGTACGACATGCTTAATAATCGATTTATGTTATTAATTTACAATTTATTGCATTCCTATAATTCACCGCGTCTTCTAACCAATTCATTTTTAATTTCTTTTGCTTTTTCTTCGGTGAGATCATATTTCCACATGACCAAGATAGCCAAAGCCGCGGTGAAAGCAGGCACCAAAATATCGGCCAGCCTCAACCTGGTGAGCGTTTCAGCTGTCTGTATTGCTTCATTTTGGTCGAAGCCAATCAGCTTGAGCACCAAACCACCCAAAACGAGTGCAAGTCCCTGGCCCAACTTCACCATCCACCAATATATAGCACCAAAGGTACCTTCTTTTCTGGGCATGCCGTTGTTTAATTCGTCTAAATCGCACACATCTGCTGTCATGCTCATCATAAGGGTAAACAGGCCACCAATACCAAACACCATAAGGGGTAAAGGCATAAACATCAACCAGGGATTTTCCGGGTTAAATCCCCACCATTTCAGCATATAGCCTACTATTGATATGAATGTCGAAATGATAAATGCATTTCGCTTACCCCATTTATTGGCCATCCAGGTGATCAGTGGTATGATCAAAAATGCAGTGCATAAGGCACTTATTGTTGAGAACCAGGCGGGCCAGGTAGCGGCTGCGCCATAATCGCCCCTGAACATATAAAATACAATGATGAAATAGCTGAATGAAGCCACCATTTGAAAGCCGTTGAATACCAAAAATGTGGCACCGCATAAACGCACAAAAGTCATGTTCTTAAATATCAATGCCATGTTTTTCAGAAGGCTTTTGAAGTTTTTGGCAATATTTTTTATCGTCAGGTCGTCGCGGTTCGTTAGGTTGGCCTGATCAATTTCCTTGCAGAACAAGGCCGGCATCATACCCAGCAACATACATCCTATACCCACAATAACGGAAAGCTTCCTCACGCCGATGGCTTGTGTTTCGAACAGGTCGGGATTGGCAATAATCACCCAAAACCAGGGCACGATCATCCAGGCAATCTGACCAAGGGTTTGTGAAAAACCCATCAGGCGTGTGCGCTCGTTATAATCAAAGGTCATTTCGTAACCCAAACCAATCAATGGGGTTGAGAACATGGTATTGCCTATAAGGTAAATCAAGGAAAAAATCAGGAAGTACCAAAAGTTGTACATCTGCGAATTATCCGGGTTTAGCTGCCACAAAACAGCGAACAATACGCCACTTAGAATGGCCCCGATAAAAATATAAGGTTTTCGCCGGCCAAATCTGGATTTGGTATTGTCCGAGATATAGCCCATAATGGGATCGGTAATGGCATCGAAAAAACGTGGCAATCCGCCCAGCAAACCTGCCAGGAATGGATCCATGCCAAAAGCGGTTAGTAAGAAAAACGCAAAAACACCAAGGGAGCCGGGTAATAAATTGTTCACGAGATGGCCGGCACCAAAGGCGGCTTTTTGTCCAAACGGGACCCTGTCTTTTAAAGGAGTGACGTAAGTTGACATGTATGATTAATTTTTGGTTTAGAAACTGCCTTTTTCATCTGTTGCCAGCACAATGGTTTGCAGTGCTTTTGCACTAATCGAAAAATCAACTGTTTTCCCATTGGCCATCAGGTTGATTCCTTTTGCTTTTTCTGTAGGGTTGAAAATAACAACAGCAATTGTGCCATCTGGATTTTGCGCCGCTGTTACCATAAGTTCCTCATCAACACACTCAAAACCAATTCGTTTTGCACCAGGCCTGATAAATCTACTGAAATGCGCCAAGGTGTAATACAAGGGGGTAAAGTAAACCTCATCCTGATCGGGGTCAACAATAACGGGGGCTATGCACCAGTTTTTTGCCCAGTTGGGACCACCCTGTCTGTCAAGTACCATATTCCAGTCAACCCAACCATCTACCTCGTTGTTCAGGCATCCAATGATGTCGCGTGCATACCTGTAAACAGGTACATATTTGGGGTGCAGGTGTTTGTGCTCTTCAGGTGCCCAATCCCAGCCCCAATCGGTTGCTTCCTTCGACCAATACCATTTATCATCCTGCCATTTAGGAACTTCAGCATCCACACAGGCTTCGGTGTTGATCAGGTGTTTGTTGGGCGCTTTGTCATGCGCATATTGCAAGGCATCCGGGAAATAGTCGTAAGTACTTGCATACCAATGAACAGCAGTGCCATCATAAAATTCTGCTATTGATGGATCATCATACATGGCATCCACCCATTTGTACATTTCCTCATCCCGGTTTTGATCAAATCCAAATATTTTCACATCCTGGCCTTTAGCCCTCAAAACCGGCCCCAAATGATTTGTCACAAAATCATTCATTTCCTCCGGGCTGTAATGCATGCTTTCCCAGTTGCTGTCGTTTCCAAGGGGTTCGTTTTCAAATGTAAAAGCCCAAATATCAATACCTTGTTCGCGATAGGCATCAAAATATTTGGAGAAAAACAAGGCCCAGGTTCCGTAATATTCCGGCAATAGTTTTCCGCCTTTCCAATCCTTGTTGTCCTTCATCCAGGGTGGGGCTGTCCAAGGAGATGAAATGAGCTTGAAGCCATCTTTTGAAATGGCCATGGCCTCCCTGATCATTGGAATAATATCGTCCATATCCTCCTGTATGGAGAAATGTTCCAATTCAGTATCCCCTTCAACAGCTGCATAGGAATAATTGCCCAGCGAAAAGTCAGATGAATTCATATGGGTTCGTGTTAAAGAATACCTGGCGCCGGATTCACCAAAGTAGGCTTCAAGAATTTTTTGTCTGTTCTCTATGCTCAGTTGATTAAGCAGGTAAGCCGAAGCTTCTGTAAATGAGCCACCAAAACCAGTAATTTCCTGAAATTGTTCCTCCGGAAAAATGGCTATGTTTACTTTCTGATCCACAGCATCAAATGCAGAAAGCCTTGATAATTGGTTACCTGATTCAGATGTTTCATAAATTTCTGCTTCCATGTGTTTGGTTTTGGTACAACTGATCAGCAGCATCATTGCGATGCCAAACTTGCTTAGAAAAATAAAAGATTTCTTCATATCAATTTAGGTTTTGATTATTTACGTTCCTCAATTTCAATCAGGGCAGGTGGCACTTTTACTGTCTTCATCAAGGAATCCTTTTTTCCGTTAAAAGTTTTGGTTATGGGTTGTCCGTCGCGGGTGAGGCCTTCAAAAATACCGGCATCAACCAAATCCCACAGGGCATATTTGGCTTGCCCTTTCAGGTTGATCAACCCAAAGTGATTCTCAGAGCCTGCGGGGTTGGCCGCATCTTTCCACTGTTCGTCAAAAGCTTCAAAATAGAAACAACTGACCCCTGCCTTATTGGTCCATTCGCGCATATACCAATAATAGCGCGCTGCCTTGTATTCGTCAATAGCCCGCGCACCGTCGTCACCATAAAATTCGTTCGATACAGTTGCCCAGCCTGTTTCACCAATATGCACCGGTTTGTTCACACCGAGGCTTTGCATATAGCTGACCACACTTTCGTATTGCATAATGGCATAATCGCGGGCCCTCAACATGGCAGATTCAATTTTTTCGGCATCCGACAGCATTTCCTCCTCTTGCGGAACGCCCCAGAAGTCGGGGTTATAATGGGTGTCATGCATGGGGTATGTATGCATTGAAATAAAATCGACAGCCTCAATCAGTCTGTTGAGGTCGGCCTTGTGGTACTCGACACCTCCGCCACCCCATGAGGCAAAATTATCGGAGCTTGTAATCCACAAATCTTTGGGTAATACACCCGATTGTTTTAAGTCTTGCAAATGATTTACCCATTTCAGGATAATACCCGGTTCCACATAATAATTCCAGGCCCAATGCACCATGGCTTCATTGCCTACTGCAATCATTTTAACTATATCGGGATATTGACGGGTCAATTCCACTGCACGTTCAATTTCGGTGGCATTGCGCTCGCTTTCTTTGTTTCGGATGCGATGGGGCAGGTTGGTCCAGGCATTCTGGCAATCGATCCAGGCACCAAGCATAACATACATTTCAAAATCAGCATCTTGCTTTTTCAGCAAACGGATTGCTTCCAACAAATTGGCAGCTTCGTCGTGATGTACATTGTAGGTCCGCAGGAGTTTTACGCCCATGGCTGCTAAAATTTTCATATCCTCCTGCAATTGGGCGATTGTAGGTTGAACCTCCCTGCTTTTTTCACGGTATCCGCCATAAGAGATGGCCACATAATCAGGATTGCCCAATATCAAGGCAGCCGGTTTATCTCTGTTTGCTGTCTCAAGCGAACAAGCAGAAAGCACAGTCAGAATAAAACCAAGAAGCAATAAGGATAAAAATTTATGCATACATGAACTTTTCTTGTACTTAGATTTTGAATTCAATAGTTTCAATACTTCCGTATTCCATTTACAATCAACACTTTTAATGAATTACTATGGATTAATCATTGAGATTGTTAGTCTGCTTCCTGATACACCTTCACATAATCCACAATCATCTGCTGGTCAAACGGGGTTTCATCTGTTGGAAATCCAACATAATTCCCACCAACAGCCACATTTAATATCAAAAAGAAAGGCTGGTTAAAGACCCATTCACCAGGCACATCACTTTTCTCGATACGTTGATATAGATAATCATCAACGAAAAAATCAATTTTATCTTCGTCCCATTCGATGGCATACACATGAAAATCGGTATCAAATCGACCATTCTTCAACGCATAACTCTTTGAGATGGGATTGCCTCCAGAATAACCGGGACCATGAATAGTACCATGAATTTTATGCGGTTCCTGTCCCCTGAGTTCCATGATGTCGATTTCTCCACATTGGGGCCAGCTAACGGTTTCGATATTATCGCCGAGCATCCAGAATGCCGGCCATATACCGGGACCATAGGGGGTTTTTAACCTGGCTTCGAAACGGCCATATTGCTGCGAAAACAAACCCTGCGTTTTTATCCTTGCCGAGCTGAAACCGCTAGGGGTACGCTTGGCTGTAATGACCAAATGGCCACCACCATCGATGGATACATTTCCGGGATTGTTGGTATAAACCTGCAACTCCTGGTTTCCCCAGCCATCCTGGCCGGGTCCAGTGCCGATGTCGTAAGTCCATTTGGTGGCATCCGGCAAATTCCCGGCCGGACCGCTAAAATCATCGCTCCAAACAAGCTGCCAGTTACGTTCGTCCAGTTTTTGAAAATCATCGCGTTCGCAGCCTGCAAACACAAGCAGGAACACAAAGGATAATATACTAAGCTTTAAACTATTTATGCTGTTTATTTTTTTCATTTCTCTAATTTTTTTAATTAGCACTATGCCAAACACATCCATTATTTCCGGAAATAAATATTATCCAGAAAAATGTCACCATCCCCATCGAATTTGAGCTGTATTACATCATTCAGGGCCACAGGTGAAAAAGCGGACAGGGGTATATCAAGGCTCACCCAGCCATCAGTAGGCACCTGCAACACATAGGCCATTTCAACTGGTCCGGGGCTGATTAAGAATACATTCAGGGCAGTTGAATTGGCAGTCCAGAAATCCAGGTGCAAAAAGCCCATGGATGAAACATCCTGGCTGCTTCCCAACTGAATACCCTGATAATTGAGGCCGGAAAATTTCAACGTGTTGTTTCCTTGTATTTGAACTTCAGAAACTACAGTTAACTGACCCCAATCAGGATAATCCGTTCCCTGAATGATGTCATATGCATCACTGTAAATGGCTAATACATCTGCGGCAGGATATGTGGGTGATGACGCTGGTTCTTCAGGGACAATAATTGGCGCCGGTGGTGTACCATCGTTATACAGCATAATATTGTCAGCATAAAAACTGGAAATATTGCCACTTTCATTTACGAAAATCAGCTGAAAGAGTTGCGAACGGCTGCTTAGTCCGGCCACTTCATCCAAAGCTTTGTCTATCCTGACCCAATCGGACGTTTGGGCAGGTATATTCACTGTAAACGAACCTGTTCCACCTGCTTCGTCAACTATTTCAAATTTCATGACGCCATTGTCAGACAAGGCATTGGGGAAGAATAAATCCATATACAAATTTGTCATGCCAGAGGCGTCAATGGTGGGTTCACTGAACTCAATTCCCACAAAATTGAAATCGGTATAATGCAATAAATGATCGCCCGCCACATCAAAATCAGCTGAAAGAGTGGTTTGGTAAGGAGCCCAGTAGCCATTGTAATAATTCACCGGGTGGTTGTTATAAAAATCGCTGAACAAGGAAATCACCTGATCAGCATCAAATTCGGGTTCAGGGGCACTTTGGAAAGCGCCTTGCGATTGAATCGTTAACGAACCTTCGGCCGGCGTATCTCCAACTCGGGCAGAAATTTTTGCAGTACCCGGACCACCAGTTATAGTCACTTGCCCAAAGTCATCAACACTTGCAATGGAAGCGTCTGAGGTAGAAAAATCGAAATAGGCAGGAGCTATGTTCACGGCTTGATTGATACCTGTTGGCATATTGAAAATGCTGGTAAGCCCACTCACTGTTTTGGTCACACCAACAAAGGATGTTTCTGTTTGCTCTTCTCCGTTCAAAATCGTGTATTGCGGATGGGCTATGGTTCCCAGTTTTTCAAATTTTACTTCATCAAGCCAAAAAGTATAGCCTTTTTCCTCTTCGGGGCCTTCAGAATAAAAAAACATGCCACGTTCGGCTTTCAGACGCGATGCGTCGGGAATAGGAATAATGTACTTAGTCCAACTTGTATTGACGCCCACATTCGAAATGCTGACCTGAAATTTATTCTCCCCAAGGTCATTTCCAAATCCGAGCACGTCGATTGAAGCCGATTGGGTGGCTTTGGCCCAAAAAGTAAGGGCATTGAAGCCGGATAAGTCTCTGCCCGATTCGGTAAAATAAGTACCACCGGCATAAGCTCCTCTTGGGTCGCCGGCATCGGGCACTTCAATTCGCATGGAGCTAGCCGAGTTGTTGTAGGTTTCCTTGGTATCCACATCAAATGCAGTGGGCACTGAGCCACCAAAAGCAGCATAGTTTAATCCGGCACTAAACCCATCAATAAACACATTGGGGTTGGCAGGATAGGTAACGGGTGAAAGGTCATCCAAGTCGCGCTCACAAGCCAAAAGTAAGAATGAGAGGGCGGCAATGGGAAACAGTTTTATCAGTCGAAAGAAAAAAGTAGTCTTCATCTTGTTCAGTTTTTTATTTGCCAATATTTACAATTACATACGTCCTGATTTCCCATTCATTGCCATTATCGAAACCAATGGCCAACGGATCAGGTACACTATTTCCGCCTGCGTCAACAATATAGACTGGCGCATAGCGTGGCGAATATTTGTCAAGTGTTCGATAGGTAGCCCTTATACCAATGCTGGTTGATGGCAAATCGAACCAATCAGGCCTGCTTAATGAGGTAGAAATATCAGCCATAAGCTGCATGGGGTAGGTAAGGTTGAAGTCGCGGTGATAATCGTATGGTCCCCAATCGTTAACCCGGATAAAAGAGGTCATTTTCACGTTTTTATACATCATCCGCAAATCCATTCCCATCCGACGGATAAGCCTGTCGTCGCTTCCATTGGCCTGTGCATCACCGGTATATATATTGGCTATCAGGCCGAAATTACTACTGGGTTTGGATACGAGCCTGGCATGCACCTCCCATAAATCCTGTGCCGAAGGGGCTCCGGGGAATGCAAAGGTTGTACGTCCATCAGGCAAAATACCTATTGCGGCATCTTGGGTGGTGGGCAGGTGGCGATAAACAAATCCCATGCTAACGGCCAGTTCGGCATCCTCGGCTTTGTCGCTGTCCCAATCGTACATCCAGGTGCCGGGTGTGGGGTCAAAAGTAAACAGGATTTCAGCAGCAAGCTGTTCCCTGTTGGCCCTGACCACAAAGGGGTCGTCGAGTATGTTGCGTGGCCTTCCGGGGGCGTCAACGCCTGCCGGGATGGGACCCTCAAAGGGTTTCTGATATAGGAAATTTGGTGCTATTTGCAAGTCACCAAGTAAATAAGTAAAACCGGAAAGCACATTAAACTGGTTTCCACTGCCGCTGTCTTTAAGTCGCCAGCCTGTGAAAGTAAGCGTTTGATCAACGCCGCCCTGCGCCACGAGGCCCATGGCAGCTGTTTGGGCATACCAGTTGAAGCTTCCACCTGCATAAGAGAGGTTAAGTTTTCCACCAAAGTTATCTTCCGGCTTGATTTCATCCTTGTAAACGGTATAATTGCCTTCTTCGCCCCTCACCACCTGAAACTCGCGGCCTTGCAAAGGCTGACCGGCCCAGATTCCGCCAAGGTCCACCTCAAACTTTCCGAAACTTTGATTCAGGTGTAAGGTAAGCCTGCGTGTTTTGGGTTGTGGGATGGCAAAGGAGCTTTCGGTAAGCCCAAGTTGCGCCAGGTCTTCATGGTAAATACCTGTAAGCGTGGTGTTTTTAAGTTGTTTGCTGTATTTGAGCAAAACAGCGGGGTTGGCACCCCACCACAACTGCGGGCCAAATGCCAGTTTGAAATCCTTCAGCTGACGCTTTCCCTCTATTTCCATACCAAAAGGAGCAATGCCATTGTAGATATCTATCTGAGGGCCGTAGTTCGCCTCGGGATAAAGCCCAAAAAAGTCGCCTTCGTAACCCCAATGGTAGTGTCCGGTACGATAGAAGCCTTTCATATCGAACCATTTGTGATTCCATTCATATTCGGCCCTATAAACCTGAACCCTGTTCACTGACTCCAATTTTACGTTGCCGTTGTCTGATTTAACTTCAATTGGCCGGCCGCGGTTTTCATAAAATATTTCATCAATCGGGTTTTGGGCAACATTCCCCAGCACATTCACTTCTACGTTGGCCCTGAAGTTTGGTGCCGGATTGGCCTGCACACCAATAAAAAACGATTGCATATGATCAAACCCCAGTTGGTTGGGGTAGTTGCGCCCGCCGGGAATAGGGTTGTCAGGAGTTGTAATCAGGCTGCCGCCTGTGTGGAATGTGGTCATCTCGGCACCCAACCTGCTCATGCTTATTTTCTTCAAGGTTTCAGTTTCCATTGCAGCTTTGTCGCCCCTGGCTTTCAGGTGCGCATCCGCTGTATTTATTCCCTCAAAATGTTGTTGAAGTGATCCAAGACTTGCTTTTGGAGCATAAGGATCAAATTGATGTGCTTCCTTCAAGGCATAATACGCAGCCCGTGGAAACAATTGATAATATCCCATGGAATTGGTCGGGCCTTTGGCACAGATACCAAACCACTCTTCGTTCATATTGTTTTCGCCGGGCAAATGGTCGAATCGGTAGCCACCATTTTCCCAGGAGGCATTGTTGTCGTGCACGTCCAAATTTTTTGTTTGGCCAAACTTCCACCAACCATCGCTGAACTGAAAAGTAAAACCACCAATGGAATTGCCATTTCTACCAAGACCGGCAGCATTTTCGTAAATTTCTTTCCAATTAGCAACATTATATATAGCCTGCTCTTTCTGTGCCTCCTCATTGGTGAGTGCGTTGAAAGCATCCGAACCAAACTCGGTTAGCAGCACCGGCTTGTCATATTCCTTTTTGGCCCTGTCGTACAAATCAGTGAAAGAAATGCCTCGGTAAACATTTATGCCAAAAATATCCACATCCTTGCATTCTTCGGCAATGATATCCATAAACAACAGATCGCCATTGCACAAGGAAACAGGATGCCCGGCATCAATTTCTTTCATGGCAATGGCTGCCTCATTGAACAGAGTGTACATATGCCTTGCCCTTTGGGTTGACTTGCGGTCCTCAATTGGAATGTCCTCTGTTTCAGCCCCACCCCAGAAAAGCCCGTAATTGTTTTCATTGCCCAATAAATATAGCAGCAAACCAGGGGTGTCTTTATAATCATCTGCCAACTCCCGCACTTCTTTTAGGAGTAACTCCCTGGTGCGCGGGTCGCTGTATTCCGTATTGGCCACCCATGCGCCCTCGAGGGTGAGTCCATAGCGACCAAATGAATGGTTTAACATGGTATAGATACCATATTTTTCATAAATATAAGTGATCCATTTGGGCTGAATGCCTGTATAAACACGAATGGTATTCACGCCCATATTTTTGAGCAATGACATTTCATCATCAAGGGCTTTTTTGATGAAATCATCTGGTTGCTCCCAGAGGCTGTAGGAATAATTGGTTCCAATCGGGAAATAGTCCCAATTCATGCCGTTCACCATGATGGCCTCACCGTTAACCAAGAGCCGCCAGCCATCGGCCCGCTTTTCAACACGCACTTTGTCTGCTTGTGCAAACAAAGATATGGTCAGGCTCAGCAAAATTTGAACAAGGAAAAGTTTTTTCATAAGGCAGTTGTTTATGTTGGAAATAGATAATTGCCGTAAATTAGATGTTCAAATGTATATACAAATACCTTCAAAACACCTATATACATTGTATTAATCTATCAGCACACAATTGCCATTTAAAGCTGCTTATTAATATCAAAACATTGTTATACCGTCATTTACATCGTAATATAATTTCTAAAAAAATAGTTGCACACAAATTTAGGTATATACCTTGTTTATATCGTTTGTAGATAAAGGCCTATTGAAATAAATCAAACCACAGGCATCACGCGTTTCAAATAATTTCCTGCTCGTTTTCATGTCGTTCTTCGAGTTCGTTTTGCATAAGCAAACAGGTTTTATGGTCGATGGCATAAAAAAACAACAGAATGGCACACGACATATAAAGCAGACCGGGATAAACGGATATCATCATTTTTATCCCATTGAGCGATTGTGCCGTTTGTGCCATATTCGGCACGAATTGGTAAAGGGCAAGCAACCAGCCGGCAAGCGCACCACCAATACCCCAACCCGCTTTTTGGGCAAAGGTTGCCGCCGAAAAAACCAAGCCTGTTGAGCGCCTTCCATATTTCCATTCAGAATAGTCGGCTGTATCGGCCAGCATGGTCCATAGCAATGGTACTGCAGGGGCATAGGTGAATTTTGCGAGTATGTTTAAAATATAAATGCTGTATATGTTTTCATTGCCCGGTAAATAAAGCAGCATGAAGAACAGGCCCGAAATCAGGGAACTGGCCATATACACATTGCGCTTGCCAAAACGCTTGGCCAGTGGCTTCGAAAAAGGAATACCTATGATCAATGCAACGGTGCCGATTACATTGAAGAGTTGGACACTTTCTTCATCAGCAATGTAGTACTTGAAATAATAGGCAATGGACAGATTTTGAATGGCAAACATGACAAAAGAAATAATGCCTACGAAAAACAGTATAACCCATGGGCGGTTTTTGAAGAGGTTTTTTATATCCTGCTTCAGGTTTTTCTCTTGTGCAGCCGGTGGTTTTACCCTTTCGCGTGTTGTTTTGAAGGTTACCATAAACAGGATAAAACTCACTGCTGCAAAAAGCATCAAGGTGTATTGGTAACCTTTGGCATTGTCGCCCTGTCCAAAATAACTGGCCAGGTAAAGGGCTGTTCCGGTGACAATAAACTGTCCGGCAAAAGCAAAAATAAAGCGGTAGGAGTTCAGGCCGGCGCGCTCATAAGAATCGGAGGTCATTACTGCTCCAAGGGAGGAATAAGGTAAATTGATGGCGGTAAACACGGTCATCAACAAAAAATAGGTAACACCCGCATAGATTACTTTACCCGTTTGGCCCAAATCAGGGGTGGTGAAAGTTAATACAGCCAACACACTGTAGGGCAGTGCCATCCATAACAGATAGGGACGAAATTTCCCCCATCTGGTATTGGTGCGATCGGCGATAATGCCCATGAGCGGATCGCTGAACATATCCCACACACGGGCAATCAACATGATGGTGCCTGCGGCGGCGGCAGAAATACCAAAGGTGTCGGTGTAAAAAATCAATATCCAGAAACCCACCATATCCCATACAAAATGAGACGCGGTATCGCCCAATCCATAACCAATTTTCTCTTTAATCGATAATTTTGTAGCTGATTTAATCATGGTTAAATGTGTATTGGGTTAGTTTTAAGCTACCACTTGAATGGCTTCAGTCAGGTTTCTCATTGGCAAATAAACCGATGGCCTTTTTTGGTTCCCGATTCACCTTATAAAGACCCCAATGTTTCTCCGCGCCAAGTGGATCGTTGGGGTTGCCTTTCCAATCTTCATCAAATGCTTCAAAGATAAAAGTAGTGATATTGTTTTGCCTGGACCAGTCCATTAAATCGCCTACATATTGCGCTTGTTTTTCCTGACTGGCACGTGGGCCAAATTCAGACGCAATGCTAGCCCACCCAGCCTCAGCTATCACAATGGGCGCCCCCGGCAATGCTGCCATTACCTCCTCCACGTTTTCAATGCTG
>CAYTUA010000294.1:0-2900 GCA_964440855.1 uncultured Lentimicrobiaceae bacterium | reverse complement strand
AATCGCTGAATTTGCAGAAAAGCGAAGGTATAACAGCTGCCAAATGGGTCGGCAAAGAAGAATTGCCTACCTACCTCAAACGATGTTACCGCTCCCTGGCTGAAACCCTGGGACCACTCCTTGCCAAGTTATAGCCTTGCAAGCCCACAAATGAGTGGCAATAAGATTAAACAACTTTTTTGCCAATGTAGTTGGAATTGAGCACACTGAGCACCCCCATATAATCCAGATGAAAGCCCACCAGTTGCCCTGACTTCAATTTCAGTTTGTTGTCGCCCAAATCGATGGCCAGCATATCCGAACTGGCTCCTGTAACTTCAATTCCTTTTTTTATGGGGAAAAGGTGTTTTGGGTCCACGTCAAGCAAACCCACATCGAGTAAAGCACGGTAAGAAGTTTTGCCATAGTTTTCTTCATCCACCTCAAATGTTTCGCCGGCCACATTTGTTCCCAGCTCTCCAATGGGCACCATGGGCTTTTCAATCAGCTCAACAATTTCCGAATAAAGTGTAAATGCATCTTTTTTCATTCCTTTGATGGTTTCGCCGGTCACCAGATCGTTGCCAAAATAAAGGGTTTCACCAATGCGGAAATGGTTAATACCAATAGGCAACATTTTGCGCATCAGCAAAGGAATGGTAATGGATGAACCTCCAGATACCCACGGGATCTTCCGCTTGAATGTAGCTTCTATCAATTGTTTGTACAAACTCAGTTGTATGAGCTTGTCGTGGCTGGGCATCACCCCATTCAGGCAGTTGAGGTTGGTGCCTATGCCAATGACTTCAATATTGGGAAGTCTGAAAATATCCGCATAAAAATCGATGAGTGAATCGCCCATAACGCCTTCGCGCAAGTCGCCCATCTCAATCATAATAATAATCTTGTGCTTTTTCTCTTGCTTCTCTGCTTCTGCTGAAATCAGTTTAATGGTTTCGAGGTCGGTGTTGAAACTTACGTCAGCATAACGCACCAGGCTGCGGATGCTGCGGCGCGGCGGCGGTTTGATGTAAACCGTTTGCACCTTTTCATTGATGCGTTTGATGGTTTTCAGGTTGCTAATGCGGCTGTCGTGCACCTCGTCCACACCCAGATCAAGCAGTACCTTTAAAAATTCGGTATTGCCACACAGCAGTTTGGAAACGACACCCCAATGAATGTCATTATCCTTAAACATCTTTTTAAGAAACTCGAAATTGTGGGTCAGTTTGCTTTTGTCCAGTTCAATATAAGCCATAGCTATTGTTGTATTAGTTTTCGTTCGATGCTTGAAGGCAGGCGCGCAAGCAGTTCATAATTCAATTGGTCGCTCAATTCACTAAAGGATGAAACACTGATATCCAGTTCACCCTGCCGGCCAATCAAAACAACCTCATCCCCTTGCTTAATATCAGGGCAATACGTGATGTCGGCAATGAGCATATTCATATTGACCATGCCAATAACAGCAATCCGTTGCCCATTGATGAGTATCCTTCCTGTATTGCTGAGGCTCCGGCTGTAGCCGTGGGAATAACCAGTAGGAATCACAGCAATAAGCTTGTCCTCGGTTGCGAGGTAAGTGGTGCCATAACTCACGAAGCTTCCCTGTTTTACTTCTTTCACCACCATCACCCTGCTTTTCCATGTGATGATACGTTTGATAGGGTCTGCTTTTCGCTTCCTGCGGCTGATGTAATGGATAAATGTTTCGGTACTGGGCCAATAGCCGTATTGCAAAATACCAATACGGACCATATCCATCTGTGTATTGGGATAGGTGATGGTGGCAGCGGAGCTTGCTGCATGCAAGCGTTCGGGCTGCAGATCATTTTCCAGAAATATCTTGTGCAGGCGTTTGAAAATCTTGAACTGCTTCTGCACACGCACATGGTTGGCAATGCTTTCAGCACCAGCAAAATGCGTGCATAATCCTTTCAGCACATAATGATCTTTCGAATCGTTGAGTACTTTGATCAGTTCGCGCAGAAATACCAGATCAAAACCCGTACGGTTCATGCCGGTTTCGAGTTCAATATGCAGCAAGGCTTTCTTGCCCATCGCTTTTGACTGTGCAATTGCACAATCGAGGCGGTCAAAATCAAATACCCAAAAGGAGATGTCGTTGGCAATTACCCATTCCATTTCATCATCAGGGATCCAGCCCATAATCATGACTTCAGTATCGGAAGATTTTACCTTGCAAACCCTTTTGGCTTCATCAAGGCTAAATACCGAGAAATGGGTGATTCCGGCTTCCTCTGCAGCGGGCACATATAGCTCGATGCCATGCCCATAGGCATTCCCTTTTACGACAGAGGAAATTAAAGTTCCTTTTTTAATAAACTTGCGTAAAAAACGGATATTGTGTTGAATTGATTCGTTGCTCAACTCAATGACTGATGGTGTAATCACTGCTATAATTCAGGTAAATTCACTTATACAACTTTATGCGTTGCAACATTATCGTTGCAGCCTGTATTCCAGGTATTTATTTGTGAAGCCAAATTTTTCATACAAAAAGCGGGCGGGGTTGTTAGGCTCCACATGCAGCTTGATGCTTCCTTTGGCCATGTCGATGGTTTTTTGCATCAGTTGTTTGCCAATGCCTTTTCCACGGTAACTGCTGTCAACAGCTATGTAAACCAGTATATTGGCCGGAATATAACCGTCCATTCCTGTGCGGTTTACTACAACTGCACCAATTATTTCATTTTTTTCGTATCCCAACAAAACAAATCCACCCACAACGGAAGATTCGCCAATGGCATAGTTGATGGCTTTCTCAATGGAAGCCTTGTCATCGCGAAACTCATCCAGGTGCGTATGCAAAAAGTCGATGGTTTCGTTCTTTTGTTTGGTCGTAAGTTTTTCGTAGCTGTCAAAAATTTTGATATCCATTTTATTCGTTATTTATTGAT
>CAYTUA010000293.1:0-10867 GCA_964440855.1 uncultured Lentimicrobiaceae bacterium | reverse complement strand
ACTTGCCATAATAATCCCGGGTTTTACAATTGAATTGAACTGGCCTACCAAAATAAGCAGAATAATGGATATGGCAATAAGCAATGCCTGCATCAGAAACGCCATACTTTCTTCCTGTTCCTGTTGCTCACCCGTAAACTGAAACTTATAACCTTCCGGAAAATCAAAACCTTCGAGTATGGGTTTTAATTGCTCATTGATCTGGTTGGCATTATAGCCCGGCAAAACGTTCGAAAATATAGTAATCATGCGGCTGCGGTCCTTGCGTGTAACGGCACCATAAGTTGAGCTCAACTCTACATCGGCCACAGCCGAAATAGGCACTTGCACAATTTTTCCACTGGCCTGATCGCGGAAAGTTATTCGCTGGTTAAGCAGCGAAGCGAGGTTGTAGCGGTAATCATCCTTCATGCGCAACATGATGGGGTATTCATCTTCCCCGATTTTATAACTGGAAATTTCCAATCCAAAAAGTGCGGTGCGAATGGTATTGCCTATTTGACCTGTTGACAGCCCATAGCGCCTTGCCCTGTTGCGGTCAATAATCACATTCAGTTCAGGCTTTCCAACATCCAGGTCGATTTGCAGGCCTTCGATGCCGGCAATATTGGCCTCACCTATCAGCGAGGTGATTGTATCGGTGAGGAAAAGTAATTTATCAAATTCGCGCCCACTGATTTCGATATTGATGGGCTTACCCACCGGCGGGCCTTCATTTTGCATATCAACAGTGAGCAACACACCCGGATAAACACCAATCAGGCTGTCAGAAAGGCGTTTCAACACCTCTGGCGTGGAGAAACCCATCCTGTCCTGAAAATCAAGGAAGGTAACTGTAATCAACCCCCTGTTGGGACCTCCACCCCGCCCTGTAAATCCATCATCCTCACCTACTGCACCCTTGCCAATATTGGTCAGTACAGATTTTACAATGGACGTTTCGGGTTCGATCAGTCGGTACACATCTGTTTCGATAACACGAAGGAGTGAATCAGTGGCGTCAATATCTGTTCCCAAAGGCAACTCAGCCTTTATGTTGATGTATTTGGGTTCGCCTTCAGGAAAAAACTCTACGGTGGGACTGCTCAGAAAGTAAAAAGCAATAGTGCCTATCAGCAAAAACACAGTGCCTAAAACAATCAGAAAGGGATTCCAGCTTTTCAATGCAAAACGCAGTATGATCAAATACTTTTTCTCAACCCATACCAACAATACATTCTGAAACCAACGCGCAAAACGATCCAGAAACAAGGCATGGGCAATTCCTATCAAGGCAAAAATTGCCAAAAGGCTTCCCAAAATATTCACACCATTCAGGTAAAACAAGGCAGAAAAAGCCAACATAATGCCTGAAACAATCAAATTCCGCTTCAATGAGGGTGCTTTTTCCTGATCGCTGCGCACAATAAAGTAGGAGGAAATTACAGGTATGATCACCAAGGCTGTAAACAGTGACGACAACAATACGATGATCAGGGTGAGGGGCAAAAACTTCATAAATTCACCCATGATCGAATCCCAGAAAATCAAAGGGAAAAAGGCTGCCAATGTGGTTGCCGTTGAGGAGATAATGGGCATGGCAATTTCACCAACGGCCTGTTTGATAGCTTCATAAGTGCTGTAACCTTTGTCCACAAAGCGGTAAATATTCTCCACCACCACGATGGCATTGTCCACCAGCATACCCAGTGCAAGGATAAGCGAAAACAAAACAATCATGTTCACCTGAAAATCCATGATACCCATCACCATAAAGGAAATAAACATAGAGAATGGGATGGCGATGCCCACAAACATGGCGTTGCGTGTGCCCAAAAAGAAATAGAGCACAAATACAACGAAAATAATCCCCATGATCATGCTGTTTTCCAGGTTGCTGAGCTGCAGCTTAATCTGTTCCGACTGGTCATTGGTAATGGTGACCACCAGGTCGGTTGGCAAGGCTTTGTTTTGCCGGCCCTCGTCAAGGATGGTGAAAATTTTGCTGGTGGCATTGAGCAAATTCTCTCCACTTTTTTTCACCACCTGAAGCGATACAACCGGCTGGTTGTTCAGGCGGGCATAGCTTTCAGCTTCTTTAAACCCAAAGCTCACATCGGCCACATCGCGCAAATACACAATGTGCAAATTCTCATGTTTTACAATGATGTCTTCGATCTCTTTCACCGAGCTGAATTCGCCTGTTATGCGCACAGCTCTTCTGTCGAAACCTGTTCGAATATCCCCACCCGAAACGGAGATGTTTTCCGATTTCACAGCATTTTCGATATCATTGAAGCTCAGCTCAAAAGCATCAAGCTTGTGCTGGTCCACATGGATTTTAATTTCGCGATCGGTGATGCCTGTAATTTCAACACCCGATATTTCGGTAAGTGCCTCAATTTCATCTTCGAGGTATTCGGCATACATTTTCAGTTCGTTGATGCTGTAATCGCCCGAGAGGTTGATGTTGATAATGGGAAACTCCGACAGGTCAATATCCGTTACCATAGGGTCGTCGAGCAGGTCGTCGGGCAATTCCTTTTTGGCCTTGTCCACGGCATCCTTCACATCCTGCAAAGCGGTTTTGATGTCCACATTGGTATTGAATTCAACAAAAATATTGGACACATCCTGGTTGGAAACCGATGTCATATATTTAATGCCGTTTACCGATTCAATTTCCTTCTCGAGCTCACGCGTAATCAGGTTTTCAATATCGATAGGCGGGTTGCCCGGATAAATTGTTTGCACCATCACCGTTGGGATCACAATTTCGGGGAACAATTCCTTGGGCAGCGAGCGATAGGAATAGATACCGAAGGCAATTAAAATAATGGCCAACAGCACAACCGTATTCTTATTGTTGAGCGCCCATGTCGTCAGGAAAAAATCCCTGACTACTTTCTTTTGTTTAGTTTCTTCACTCATATCAAGTAGCTGTAAACAGTTATGAATTAATTGGTGATGCGCAACAGGCTGCCATCATTCACACGGTTAAATCCTTCGAGGATGATTTTGTCATTGGCTTCGAGGCCTGATTCGATGCGGGTTTCACCCAGATAGGTTCGACCTGTAACGATATAACGCTTGCGTGCAAGCCAGTCGCTGTTTTTATTCTCAGCTATGTACAAATACTTTCCGTTGAGGTCTTCCTTTATAATCTTGGATGGCACAACCAGGCTGTTATCAGCCGCATAATCATTCACATCAATAACGGCTATCATATTGGGCTTGAGCATATTGTTGAGGTTTTGCAGGCGTAATTCCACTTCAAAAGTCCGGTTGTTGGGATTCACCACATTTCCGATTCGTTTCACAGTGGTGGTTTTGCTAAACCCGGGATAAGAAGGAAAACGCAGCACCACCTCATCACCTTCATTGATATCCGGCATAAAACGCTCCGACACATCAGCCTTTACAAGCATTTCGGCTACGTCGATGATATGCATCAGTGGCTGGCCCGGAGATGCCATTTCGCCTTGCTTCTGGAATATTTTTTCAACATACCCATCAATTGGCGAGGCAATAGTGGCCATTTTAAGTTGCGCCTGCAAGGTAGCCAGCCTGTTTTCGAGGTTTTCCTTGTTGTTCTTGGCTTCCAGAAATTGAATTTCGGAACCTATGCGTTGCTCCCACAATCGTTTTTGACGCTCAAAAACATCTGTTGCGAGACTCAACGAGGTTTCAAGCTCCTTGATGGTCCGGTCGGTTACTTCTGTATTGATTTTGGCCAATAGCTGGCCTTTCTGCACGCGGTTGCCTTCGCCTACTGCAATTTGGGCAATTTGTCCGTTGATTTCGGGACTCACAAAAGCCTCACGCACTGGTTCAACAGCCCCACTGGCTTCAAAAAAGTGCCTGAACATCCGTGGTTGTACATTGCTGGTAACAACCGGTTCGAAATAACGATCGTCCACATCACCTTTAAGCACCTCAATTTGTTTTTCAAGATCTTTAATGGCCAATTCCGTTTCTTTGTGCAAAAGACGTTTTTGTTCCAATTCGGTTTCCAGTTTTTCAACATCTTCGGTTGAATTGCAGGCCGTCATCAACAGTGCAGCCATTATGATGGAAAGGAATAATTTCATTTTCATAAAACTTACTTTTTTAAAAATTCAGGATAATTTGATTTCACATAGTTGAGCCCTTCCGTTGACACAATGCCATGAAGGTGGTATTTAAAAACTTCTTTAAAAAACTTTTTGGAATGCAATTCTTCTACCGTAATGATGTCGTTGTGCATGAAATTTTCCAGACGAACCACATGCAGCTTGGCAATTACGGCGGCATCAAGGTCTTTTCTGTAGTAGCCTTCTTTTTTGCCTTTCAGCAAATTGCGTTCAGTGGCCTGGTAAATGTTGTTGCGGTGATTTTCGCGCATGCGTTTGAATAGCGTTGGATAGGTACGTTGCAGATCAAATTCAAGTGCAGGATTGTGCTCCTTGATTATTTCGTTTACGTGGTTATACACCTCAAAGAGCTCCTCAAGCGCATTCAGGCCTCTGTCCATCACTCCATCGATAGCGCATTTCTGCTGCTCCAAAAGTGTCTCGAGGGCCTTTTCGACCAGCTCTTGTTTGTCTTTAAAATAACGGTAAATGGTTTTTTTGGAGACAGCCAACTGACGGGAAACTTCATCCATGGTGATGCTTTTGATCCCATATTTGACAAACAAGCCAGCTGCCGCATCTATTATATCTCTTTCTTGTTCTTCCATCTTGATCATGGGATTTGTTCCATCAGGCTCTCGAGGGCAACTTGTTGGTTTAAAAGGTTCAAGGCGGCATTGATATAGCGCGATTGTGCTGTAAGATATTGGTTATGCGTATTCAATAAATCGAGGCTTCCGGCCATGCCCTCTTCGTATTTGATGCCGGTTCGGCGAAAAATCCTTTCGGCCAGGAATTTGTTCTGTCGGGTATTGCCCAAGGTATTCCAGGCTGTGTTCAACTCATTCATGGTGGATTCGTACTGCAACTTCAAATTTGTCCTGATTTGATCTTCTGCAATAAGGGTTTGTTCATATTGAAACTGGGCTTGTTTCACCCTTGAAAAGCGCTGCCCGCTGCTAAAAATGGGAATGTTCATTGTAACCCCAAACATGGAACTTGAATACCATTTGCCTTCGCTGTCAAAAAAGTCCCACTCCTGTCGCTGGGCCTGGGTTTGAACATTCAGGAAGGCAGAAACAGAAGGCAGGTAAAAGCTTTTTTCGCGCCGCATACTCAGCAAGGCCAGCTCTTGCTGCTTTTTTATTATTTGCACATCAATATTCTGTTCCGGCACAAAAGGTTTTTCAATCAAGCTACCGGGGGCAGCTTTGTCGATCAGTTCGCTCATTTTTTGTGTCAACAAAAGTGGCGTTCCTTCTTCAATACCCATATGAAAACGCAACAAATCCATGGCTATACCAATCTGCATCAGGGCATTATCGCGACTTATTTCCAGTTCAGACACGAGCAGTTCCAATTGGTCCAACTCGGTTTCCTCACTAAATCCTTCTGCTACTATCAAACTTGTTTGATTGGCAAGTTTACGCGTAATGGCTAAGGTGGAATCGATTACGGCCAGGCTTTCTTCTGCCGCAAGTGCCAGGAAATAAGCCTCCGATACACTTTTGTTCACCTCTATTTGTGTTTTTACATAGTCCTTGCGCGATTTTTCTAAAAAAGCTTTTGCAGCCTGCAGGCCCACAATGTATTCGCCACTAAAGATCAATTGGTTTATGCCTGCGCTGGCCGAAGCATTGTATTTGGTGCCAAAAGTAAGCTCTACTTCCTCGCCCGGTTGCCCAATAAAATCGCCCGGTATAAGCTGCACCGGCAATGCAATATTGTCAGTGTAACCAATGGAGCCCGATATTTGTGGCAGGCCGGTAGCGGTAGATTCCTTTACTCGGTAGCGTGCTGCTTCCACATCAAGTTCCGAGGTGCGCAAATTGTAGTTGTGTTCATTGGCATAAGCCCTGGCTTGCTCAAGGCTCATCTCAATTGCTTGCTGTGCCAGCAGGGGTTGCCCGACAACAAAAGCTAAAATCAGGATAAAAAAACTGAATTTGTTCATACTATTTTTCCGGCTGTTTGGCCTTTTGGCTTTAAATGTTAGCATAGTGGATTATTAAAATGCAAAATTATATCCTTAAACATGTAGGAAACGTTAATTGTTCATAAAGTTTCCAAAGTTTTTTTGTTAAGCAATGACAGCGAAAAAATAAAAGGGTTTAAAAAGGGTGTAAAGAAATAATACAAAATCTCAGCTTTCAATGGACAACAGCCAGCGTGAAGTTAAAGTTTAACATCTAATTTTAAATGTATGCTACTGATATACATTACTATAGATTGTGTCTTCCAAAAAACGAGACTCGTTAATTCTAGATAAATAATTAGGTGCAACTACTTCCTTTCCGGCACAATATACCGCAAGTGCCTGCTGTTTCGTGCGCCAAAATAGCCCAATCCACCTTCTTTGATGTTTGAGCGGATATTGGCAGGCGGACCTGAAAACAGCGGATTGCTAAAGCCCGATTCGGAGCGTATTTCTACAATGAAATTGAAATAATCCTGGCTAATGGACGACATGGTAAAATCCAATGTGTCGCCTGGGTTCACTTCATCTTCAAACAAAAATAAAACCCCGATGCCATTGGTGTTGTTGCCATTGAAAAAGCGGTCGTCGTTTACCACCGATCGCCTGAGTGTATCAGTAAGCATCAAGCCATTGATCTGCAAATCAAATTTGTAAAAGTCCACACTGGGTGGGTCCTGCGCATACAGGTTGACCAGCCAAAATCCAAAGTTCTCATCCTGAACCACTTGTATTGAGTCAATTTGAAAGTTTGTGGTGGGCATAAAAGTTTCTGCAGTATAATAGTCGTCATCGCCAACAGCTTCCATCAAATTAATTTCGAGCCGGTAACTACGACCTGGCTTTCCTGAAAAATCATCAGCTGTGGCATATACGCCTGCCTGATCAGGCAATTCAATCAACTGAAAACCATCTATGCCATCGTTAAGGTAAATCAAAGCCCCGCTAACGGCATCAGGCTCCTGGTTGCTGAAATAACTTGAGGAGGTTGTTAATTTAACCAAATGGGAGGTTGTATCGGTGGTGATAACACCATCAACTACGAGGCGGGCATAAGAATCGTCAAGTGCAATGTCGATGCGCTCAGTACATGAAACCACAAATACGGCGATCGACATCAGCAGGTAGATAAGTAGTTTTCGGCTGTTGTTCATGGTTTTAAAATTTGAAATTGTAGGTTATCGCCGGCAAAATACCAAACAAATAGGTCATTTCGGCATAGGTAACATCCGGGTTTTCCCTGTCGTTAATAAAATTGATTACCCACGGATTTTTACGGTAGTAGGCATTGTAAACCGAAAGGTTCCATTCGCTGTGCCATTTGCGTCCGGCCTTTTGGGCAGGCATATAGGTAAGCGACAAATCAAGCCGATGGTAATCGGGCAGACGGAAAGCATTGCGGTCAGAATAAACCGGAGCGATGGTTTGTCCTATTTGAAACCTACCCGTGGGGAATGTTACCGGCGAACCGGTGGTGTAAACCCAATTGGCACCAAGCATAAACTTTTTGCTGATTTCGTAATTCATGACAATAGAAATATCGTGTGGCTTGTCGTAGCTGGCAGGATAGGCTTTGCCATTGTTAATTTCAGCCATTTTCCTGAATGTGCGCGACCAGGTGTAGCTTACCCAACCATTCAGGCGGCCTTCAACCAAACGAACCAGCAGCTCGGTGCCATAGGACCAGGCGTCGCCAAACCTGAATTCGCCCTCCAGGTATTCGTTTAGCAGCAGCTCAGCATGGTCTTTAAAGTCGATGGCATTGTGGTTGAGCTTGTAGAAGCCTTCAAGCGAAGTTTCGAGGTTGCCACCAAGGAAATTCCTAAAATAGCCCAACGAAAACTGGTCGCCAAACTGGGGTTTTACATTGGGGCTCGAAGGAAACCACACATCAAGCGGTGTACCGGCCGTTGAATTTTGTGCCAGGTGAATGTACTGCACATTGCGGGTGTAAGCAGCTTTTACAGAGGAGGTTTCGTTGAGCACAAATGCAAGGCTCAGTCGGGGTTCGAGCGCCATATAGGTGTTGAAGAAATCCCATTTTTCATAAACAACAGAATCCACTTTCACAAAATCATCATTGAAAATAAACTGGGTTGTTTTGCCCACATTGTTAAACATACTCAGCCGTAGACCGTAACTTAGGTTTAACCGCTTACCGATTTTTTGTTCGTTGCTTATATAAATTCCAGATTGGAAAGCTTGGTTTCGAGGTAGTTCAAACTTATTGAAAGCTGTTTCGCTTCCCAGGCCTTCTGCAATGCCGGGTTGAAACTGGTGAAAAGTGGCAGATAAGCCAAACCGAACCGTATTGTTGGTCCCGGCATACCAGGTGTAGTCGTTTCGGAAACTGTGGTCGGCCATGGAGGCCTGCCAGTCGAAGGCATTGGGTTGTGATTCGGGTACGCCAAGGTTGTAATTGAAGCGGCTGTAAATCAACGAAATATTGGAAAAAAGGTTTTTGTTTATCAGGTTATTCCAGCGCAATGTAAAGCTGCTGTTACCCCAACCGATCCCAAAATCATCATTTTTAAAAATATCCTTGCCAAAATAACCTGACACAAAAATCCGGTGCTTATCGTTGAAAGTATAATTGGCTTTCATATTTAAATCATAAAAATACAAGGTGTTGTCCCTGATAAGCGGGTCGCTCGACAAGGCCAGGAACAAATCGGCATAGGTGCGGCGGCCAGCCACCATAAAGGAGGATTTGTCCTTTTGGATAGGTCCTTCGAGTGTAAGCCGGCTCGAAATGGTCCCTACACCGCCAGTACCCGTATATTTTTTCACATTGCCCTCGTTCATACGCACATCCACTACAGATGACAACCTGCCGCCATAGACGGAGGGGATATCACCCTTGTACAATTCTACATTTTTAATGGCATCATTGTTAAAAACCGAAAAGAAACCCATCAGGTGCACCGGATTATATACGGTGGCCTCATCGAGCAGGATGAGGTTTTGATCGGGGCTTCCACCCCGCACACTGAATCCTGAACCACCTTCGGCTGTAGCCTGCACACCTGGCAACAGTTGTATGGCTTTTATCAGGTCTGTTTCGCCCATAAAGGCCGGGATTTGCTTGATCGTACGCGTATCAAGGCGGGTTACGCTCATCTGGGCCCGGCTGATATTTTCATTCTTTGCCTCACCCCTTACAATCACTTCTTCCAGGTTGAGCTGCGAAGGTTGCAATTCAATATTGATAACTGAATCGTTTACAAAAACAATGTCAAGCACCCGGCTTTCATAACCAATGAATGAATAACGCAGTTTGTAAGTACCAGGTTCAAGCCGCATGGAGTAGTATCCATACATATTGGAAACTGTGCCTCGACCGATTGGTTCTACAAATAGGGTTGCCCCGATGAGGGTTTCTCCACTAGACGCATCTTTTACTGTTCCGCTAATAGTATTGTAACGGGCTTCGGCATCATTTCCATCCGAACCTGCAAACAGCATGAAGGGAAATAATATATAAATTAAAATCAGTTGAATAAGCTTGTTCATCGAAAAGGCAAGTAAATATTTGTCAGAGGTAATAACAGACTGGGAGATGAATTGTTGTAAAAGGCTGCTAAATTATACTTTTTTTGCAATTGTTAACAATCAATTGAAATTGAGATAGGGCCGAAGCTTTTGCTGCACCAAAGTGTCAGCTCCGGGCAAAGCAAGCAAGTCGTCCCATGAATTGATCTTTCCACGCCTTTCGCGATGGTTGACAATAAGCTTTGTTAAATCGAAACTGATATAGGGATGCGAAAGTAAGCCCCGGAAATCATCGGCATTTACCTGTTTGGCCAATAACAGGGTTGTATCCAGCTCAATGTAAGGTTTTATAGTTGCCAATCTGACACTATCCATGCGTTGAACTTCGAGCAATTGGGTTATGTCCTTGAAGCCACCCAAACTGTTGCGGTAACGGATAATGCGTTCGGCGAACCATTGTCCAATTTGCGGCAGCTCAACCAAATCTTCAATTTCTGCTGTATTCAGTTCAACCAGGATGTCGAGCTCAAATTCTTTTTCAGCAACCACCAATTCCTCTTGCTCAACTGGCGTTGATAGTGCTTTTTCCACAGCTGGTATCACGATGTATGGTTCCAGAATTTTGTATTCTGCGTCGCTGATGGCATATATCTTTTTCAAGTCCTCCTTGCGATAAAATTTTCCTCCTTTTTGTTCATAGTTTTTAATCATCCTGACCTGGTGGTCGGCCATGCCCAATTTTTTCCAATCGGCTTCGGGCAACATATTGGGATTAAACGGAAAAGGATTAAATTTTTGCTCTACTGCAGCCTGATCGGGTTGTATAAAATCAAATTCCTTCTTTTGGAGAGCTTCCAGTGAATCGCGCACGCGCAACTCAGCATAATAGGTGCGAATGGCAGCATCAAATGATTGGTAGTCCCATTTTTGTTTGCCTGTGATTATGGTAGGGAATAAGCTCATTACCAAAGCTATCAACAACAATACAAGCAGGGTGAGCACAGCCGTTTGTTCCCCGCGGGAAAAACTAAAAAGTGTTTTGGTATGTTGCTTTATTTTGGACAAGATTGGAATCGGATCAATTCATTCAATTTGTAAAATTACACTACTATTCGCATCAACAACTTAAATACTGCGTTTTGATGGGAACGCAAACCTAACAAACAAGTCATCACCAATTAGAAAAACTAACCCTCAAATTTAAATAAAGTTTTATGAGTATCAGGTTTCATGAATAAATTCCTTATAATTATATGATGCACAGGCAAATAAAAGTCTATCAAAAAGTAAATCGCCCATATATCGTCTG
>CAYTUA010000292.1:0-3133 GCA_964440855.1 uncultured Lentimicrobiaceae bacterium | reverse complement strand
AGCAATGAAAAAAGACATTCACCCAAAAGATTACAGACTCGTTGTTTTTAAAGACATGTCAAACGACTATAGTTTTGTTTCGCGTTCGACAATCAAAACGAAGGAAAACATCGTGTGGGAAGACGGAAAAGAATATCCTTTGGTAAAACTGGAGATATCGCATACCTCGCATCCTTTTTATACCGGTAAGATGAAGCTGGTTGACTCTGCTGGTCGTGTTGATAAGTTCAAAACCAAATACAAGAATCGTTACGGTCAGGCTTCAAGCTAAGCCCATAGGCCTTAAAGCAATTTAAAGTGCCCTTGTCCGTTCAGATAAGGGCTTTTTTTGTTTACAATGCATGAGTTATTAACAAACCACATTGTTAAAAACAAAATATAAACAATTGTGTACAATGTGCGTTATTTCCTTATATTTGGCGTACTAACTACATCATTAACCTATTCTTCAAATGAATTACATACTTTTCGATAGTGTTGTCCGAACCAACCTCCTGCCGTTAACCTTTACACGGCCTGTTGCCGACATCAGATTTGGCATACTCACCATACGCGAAAAATGGGAGAAACACCTGAACCAAAGCACTTCATCCCTCACTGAGGAGTATTTGAGCCAGAAATTCCCTATGGTTAAGGCAGATGAAAATATCCTGATAAACGGCTCCATTTGCCCGAGCGAAGGATTGCTGAAAGAAGTAAGCAGCCTTAAGCAGGGCGAAACACTTGTGAAAGGGGATACCATCATTGCCATGTGCCTCACCGCTGATTTGCTCGAAAGTTTTGGCGATGCCGATGATGATGTAGAAACAATTGAAACAGCAAACGATATCCTGCAGATAGAGAACACCTGGGACATTTTTAATTTGAATGGGGCTGCTATTCAGCAGGATTTTGAACTCCTGACAAAAGGGCGCAAATCGGCTGCCTTAAGCAAAACCAACCGTTTGATTGGGGAGCATCCTGTTTTTCTTGAAGAAGGGGCTGTGGTTGAGTACGCTATTTTGAACACACAAAAAGGGCCGATTTATATTGGCAAGGATGCCGAAGTGATGGAAGGAAGCAAGGTGAGGGGCCCGTTTGCATTGTGTCATAACGCTACGCTCAGAATGGATGCCAAGATATATGGCCCAACTACCGTTGGACCGCATTGCAAAGTGGGTGGCGAGGTGAACCAATCAGTCATTATGGGCTATAGTAACAAGGCGCATGATGGCTTCCTCGGTCATTCTGTTATCGGCGAATGGTGCAACCTGGGTGCCGATACCAATACCTCCAATTTGAAAAATAATTATGAAGAAGTGAAATTGTGGTCCTACACTGACGACTCTTTTGTTCCTACAGGCCTGCAGTTTTGTGGTACCATTATGGGCGACCATTCAAAATGTGGCATCAATACCATGTTTAATACAGGGACCGTAGTTGGCGTGAATGCCAACATCTACGGCAGTGGTTATCAACGTAATTTTGTTCCCTCATTTTCCTGGGGCGGTACAAGTGGTTATGTTGATTTCGACCTGAATAAGGCGTTTCGCATTGCTGCTGCCGTTTATAAGCGCAGGGGGCTGATTTTTGATGGAATGGAAAAAGGGGTGCTGAAAGAGATTTACAACCTGACCCACAAAAACAGGAGGGCCTGATTGTTCTGACTAATCTGGCATGCGAATTGAACCTTTATCACCGGACGTTTACCTTCAAACTATTGTTACATACTCAATACAAGCAATTTAAGAATTTTCCCGGTGAACAATCCATTTTATTTGATGTTATAAACAGCGGTTTGAGGCCTATTAATCTGCCAAAATGACCGAAAAAATTATTTATGGATAACTTATTAGAAAACAATATGATTCAATTATCTGATATGCTTGATGCAGATGCGGAATTTATTCCATTGCTTTCTGCCGAGGATGAGGAGATAATGAATGCTGAAGAAATTCCTGACGAACTGGCCATCCTGCCATTGCGCAATGCAGTGCTGTTTCCGGGTGTGGTTATTCCCATTACTGTAGGCCGTGATAAGTCCATCAACCTGGTGAAGGAAGCCTATCGAAAGGAAAAAATTGTGGGGGTGATCGCCCAAAAAGATCCGGCAGTGGAAGATCCGCAAATTGTTGATTTGCATCAGGTTGGTACAGTAGCCCACATCCTGAAAACATTGCAAATGCCGGATGGCAATACCACTGTGATCATACAGGGAAAAAAGCGGTTTAAACTGGATGAGATTGTGCAGGAGGAGCCTTATCTTAAAGCGCGGGTAAGCTCCTACGATAAGAATTTGACCATTCCCGACAATGAGTCCTTTCATGCTTTGATACAATCCATCAAAGACCTCTCTATCCAAATCATTAACAAATCCCCCAATATTCCTTCTGAGGCCTCTTTTGCTATCAAAAACATTGAGAGCCCCGTTTTTCTCGTTAATTTTGTGTCGAGCAACCTCAATATCAGCAACCCGGATAAGCAAAAGCTGCTTGAAATTACGGATATGCTTCAAAGGGCCAACAAGGTGCTTGAATTTTTGACCAAGGAATTGCAAATGCTTGATTTGAAGAATCAAATCCAAAGCAAAGTTAAAGTTGACCTCGACAAGCAGCAACGCGATTATTTCCTCAACCAGCAATTGAAAACCATTCAGGAGGAACTTGGTGGATCACCCCATGAATTGGAGATAAAGGAGTTAAAGGAAAAAGCCTCCAAGAAAAAGTGGAACCAGGATATTGCAGATGTTTTTAAGCGCGAAATCACAAAGCTGCAGCGCATGAACCCATCAGCTGCCGAGTATTCCATTCAATTGAATTACCTGGATTATCTGGTTGAGCTCCCATGGAACGAATACAGCAAAGATAATTTTGACTTGAAGAATGCGCAAAAAATCCTGGATGAGGATCATTTTGGCCTCGAGAAAGTGAAAGAGCGCATTATTGAGCATCTCGCTATTTACAAGCTGAAACAGGATTTGAAATCGCCTATCCTTTGCCTGGTGGGCCCTCCGGGAGTTGGGAAAACATCCTTGGGCAAATCCATTGCCCGTGCATTGGGGCGCAAATATATCCGCATGTCGCTTGGCGGCTTGCGCGATGAAGCCGAACTGCGGGGCCATCGCAAAACCTATATAGGCGCCATGCCTGGCCGG
>CAYTUA010000291.1:0-4810 GCA_964440855.1 uncultured Lentimicrobiaceae bacterium | reverse complement strand
GCTGCCGACGCTCCTGGAAACGCCAATGCAGGCCCAAATGGTTTCAGTGGGGAAGAGGCCTGCCGCATTTGCCGCTATGCCGGCATGGGTGATAAACTTAGTTCTGTCGGTTTTTTTGAATACAATCCCTTACACGATAAAAATAATATCACCGCACAGCTTATCGCGCAAATGATTTGGTATTTTATTGATGGTTTTGCCCTCCGAAGCCGCGATATTCCAAAGTCAGACAGCAAGGATTTTGCCCGCTATACTGTGCGCATTGAGGGTCAGGAAGAAGATGTAGTGTTTCTGCGCAGCAAAAAAACCGATCGCTGGTGGATCGACCTTTCTTTTGGCCGCAAGGACAGGAAAAAGTACGAAAAACACCACTTTGTGCCATGCTCCAAAAGGGATTACGAACAAGCACTGCAGGATGATATCCCCGACCGTTGGTGGCAGTTTTATCAGAAATTGATGTAGGCACCTCAGTTTTGGAAAGCGTTCATCCCGTAATTTGTCCATTTTAAAAACCAAGTACTATTGCATGAAAATTATCAGCTATAACGTAAACGGTATCAGGGCTGCCATCAACAAGGGTTTCCTTGATTGGTTGGTGGCTACAAATGCCGATGTGGTTTGTCTCCAAGAAATTAAAGCACAAACAGACCAAATCCCTTTACTTGAATTTAACGAAAGGGGATATCACCATTGTTGGTTTCCGGCCGAAAAAAAGGGCTATAGCGGTGTTGCCATCTTGAGCAAAAAACAACCCGATCATGTAGAATATGGCATGGGCTTGCCGCTATACGACCGCGAAGGCCGATTTTTGCGTGCCGATTTTGGTGATGTTTCGGTGGTGAGTGTTTATCATCCTTCGGGAAGCAGTGGAGACGAGCGTCAGGCATTCAAAATGCAATGGCTGAACGATTTTGAAAACTATGTGCACCATTTGCGCGAAAAGAGAACCAATCTTATACTTTCGGGCGACTACAATATTTGCCACCAGGCCATTGACATACACGATCCTGTGCGCAATGCCACCGTTTCAGGATTTCTGCCCGAAGAACGGGAATGGATGACCGGCTTTTTATCACAGGGATATGTGGATACCTTCAGGCAGCTAAACAAGGAACCCCACCACTACAGCTGGTGGAGCTATCGGGCCAATGCCCGCAATAACAACAAAGGTTGGCGCATTGATTACCATATGATTACCGATAATCTCATACCAAAATTAGAGAGTGCACGCATTTTGCCTGAGGCCAAACATTCAGACCATTGTCCGGTGTTGGTTGAACTTTCCCTTTAAAATAAAAAACCCCGATGGGTTTGATGCCACCGGGGTTGAGTTCTTAAAGAAAGATAAAACAGAAACTTATTGCTTGATCAATTCAAGGTTTACACGCAAATCTACGTTTTCGCCAACAAGCAAGCCACCTGATTCCAGGGTGTTGTTCCATTTAAGGTCATAGTCATAGCGGTTTAATTCGCCGGATACCCTGAAACCAGCACGGGTGCCTCCCCAAGGGTCTTTGATGGTGCCATTGAAGCGCACATCCAATTCCACCTCACGGGTGATATTGTTCATGGTGAGATCGCCGGTCAGGCTGTAATTGTTGCCATTTTTTTTCTCCATCTTTTTTCCTTTGAAGGTAATATATGGAATGTTTTCTGAGTCAAAAAAGTCGTCGTTGCGTAAGTGGGCATCACGCTTTTCGTTGTTGGTGTTGACACTGGCTGTTTCAATTTGAAAACCAATAGATGCATCTGTAAAGTCATCAGCATCAGATTTGATGGTGCCATCAAATTGTTCAAATTTTCCGGTTACTGTGGCCACAACCATATGGGAAATTTCGAAAGTCACATTGGAATGTGAATGGTCAATTTTCCACTCGGTGGATTGGCTGAAACCAATGGTGGCTATCAGCATTGAAAAAATAGTCAAAAGTGTTTTACGCATGATTTTGTTAGATTTAATGTTAAACAATTAATTTTGGTGCAATAATAAATGCTTTAGCGCTTCGAAACGTGAAGGAAACCTTGGCTTTTGTTAATTTTTGTTTAAAGTTTCATACATCGAAAAGCTGATTTGTTAAACAAAACCACACAACTTTTGTTCAAAACCCACAAATAATTCAACTGAATGGCCGGAATTTATCTCCACATACCTTTTTGCAAACAAAAGTGCCACTATTGCAATTTCTTCTCGCTTGCCTCCATCAAACGCAAGGATGAATTTGTGGCTATATTACTGAAAGAGATTGATTTGCAAAAAGAATATCTGCAAGGGGAAACCGTTTCGACCATTTATTTCGGGGGGGGCACCCCATCGCTACTGTCCGTTGAAACCCTACAGGTGTTGTTGGAAAAACTACAGCACACATTCACAATATCGCCTGATGCTGAAATCACATTGGAAGCCAATCCGGATGATCTGGATCCTCTTTACCTGGCCAGCCTGAAACAAACTGCCATCAACAGGTTGAGTATTGGCATACAAAGTTTTCACGATGCCGACCTGGAATACCTGAACAGGGTACATACTGCAGATCGTGCCCAACAAGTGATAGAACAAGCCCAAGCAGCTGGATTTGACAAGCTTACCATTGACCTCATTTATGGAATTCCTACCCTCAGCAAATCGGGTTGGATTGACAACATCAATGCCTTTCTGCAAATGGGCATCAGCCACCTGTCAGCTTATGCCCTCACCGTTGAGCCCAAAACCGCACTTCACACCCGCATTCAAAAGGGCCTGATGTCAGCGGTAGATGAGATGCAGGCAGCTGAGCATTTCGAAATCCTGATGGACCTGATGGGGGCACATGGTTTTGTCCATTACGAAATATCCAATTTTGCCCGTCCCGGTCATTATTCGCAACACAATAGCCTTTATTGGCTAGGGGGCCATTATCTTGGGCTTGGTCCCTCGGCCCATTCCTACAACGGCCTGAGCCGGCAATGGAATGTGTCGAACCTGGGCCAATACCTGCAGCTGGATACTGTTAGCAAGCTGGAGCCCGAAAACGAGGTGTTGACAAAAGAACAGCGTTTTAATGAATATGTTATGACCTCCTTACGTACTGTATGGGGATGCGATTTGGAACATATTTCCAATATATTTGGCACCCAATGGGCAGAAGAACTGGCACAGAAGGGCAAAAAATTCATCGAACGTGGTCATATGTTTAGTAAGGATGGCCGCTTTTTCCTTACCACCAAGGGAAAACTGTTTGCCGATGGCATTGCTTCGGAACTGTTTGTTTGACTTTGTATCGTAATCAAAAACCGCCACAACCCAATTAAACAATGGACCTAAAATTATGCAGTGCATTACTATTTAGTTTAGATCGTAAGCAATGGCACGACTCCATAGGAGTCGAATATCTATAGTGCAGGCCGAATGAAAGGGGTTTTTCGACTCCGGCGGAGTCGTATGTGGATAAGCCATATTATGTTTTATTCGACCCCGCTGGGGTCGCAAAATGAACGTCTATCAATTTCTATAAAATAGGTGATGCCTCTGGCATCAATCACCAGAAGGCTTGATTGATTATTATATTGGAACTTGCTAACCAAACAGATCCCTGCAAATACGTTTATATATCCCCAAATCAATGCCGTTCTCCCTGAGCAGTTTTTCATTCCTGAAAATTTCCCTGGTGGGCCCTGTGGCCACAATTTCACCTTTGTTCATCAGGGCGATGCGGCTGCAACAAGCCACGAGCGGCAGAAACGACTGAGAAATGATAAATAGGGTAGAGTCTAATCCGTTGATGATATTAATCAACTGCCCGATCATATTTGGGTCGAGGCTCGAAAATGGCTCATCAAAAGCAATCACTTCAGGACGTGTAGCCAGTACGGTTGCCAAAGCCACGCGCTTGCGCTCGCCCATGGACAGGTGATGGGGTACCAGGTTTTCAAAGCCCCTTAAATTCATGGCGTCAAGGGCATAGCTGACCTGTTCGGCGGCCTCCTTTCGGCTGGAGCCAAAATTGAGTGGGCCAAAAGCAATATCTTCTTCCACAGTGGGGTTGAACAATTGGTCATCGGGGTTTTGGAAAACGATACCGACCTTGCGCCGAATTTCGGGCAGCGTTTTTTTGCTCAGCATTACCTCACCAATTTGTACATTTCCAGTACCGGTGAGCAAGCCATTTAAATGGAGAAGCAAGGTAGATTTCCCAGCGCCCATCGGTCCGATGATGCCAAATTTCTCGCCTGCTTCAATGTGCAGGTTGATATTTTTCAGCACCCTTTTTTGTGCCTCATAGGCAAAATCGAGGTTTTTTATTTGAATGCTTGCTGACATAGTCTATTGGTTATTGTTGCGCATTTTATCAAATCAATTGCATGGCAGGCTGTCAAAGCCGGGCTGTTTTATCATAGCTGTAAAAGTCCCCCAAATATCCTGATGGTTAACAAAATCAGTACAAACAGGATAGCCGGGACAATATCTTTCCTTTTGGTTTCCTTTTGTTCAAGGCTAAAGAATTCGCCATCAAAACCACGCGACAACATGGCATTATACACCATGTTGGCCCTTTCCCAACTGCGCAGGAAAATCATGGCCATTTGGTTGCCATATACAGTGAAGCGGTTTATTTTCAGCTTGCCTGGGGTGCGGCTGTTTCGGGCCATATTGGTTCGTAAGGTTTCGTCCCAAAAAATAAAAATATACCTGTACATAAGTGCCGACAAAATCCCTATCAGCTTAGGCATTCGTAGCTTACGCAAACCGGCAAGCAAATCATGGAACTTAACAGTTGAAATAAGCAAGATCAAAAAACTGACCGACAACAAAGCTTTAAAAAATATGGAAAGT
>CAYTUA010000290.1:0-2590 GCA_964440855.1 uncultured Lentimicrobiaceae bacterium | reverse complement strand
TTTGGTAATTCACCAAATCCACAATGGTTCCGATAAGGCACAAACCGGCAGTGAAGAAATAAAGGATGCCCATGCCAATTTGATTAATTATAAAACGGTGAACGCCGGCAAACCCAATAAAACCTAATAGCGTAAGCAAAAGTATCAATTGAGGGTCTTTGCGCCTGGCACGGTATATATTGGAAAAGTTTCGCAACTTTTCCTCGTTGTATTCATTGGTCAGGCTTTGCAAAAAAGCCATTTCTTCGCCCTGCAAATCGGGCATCATTTCATAAATTTTAGTCATGGTTTATGGTTTAAATGATTGGTATTTATAATTTTGATAAAAGATTATGCTAATTCGGTGCATCAACACCAGGATGGCACCCATGCCCAATGGATGCATTTGAAACGAATAAAGGAATTGCCCCCTGAAAGCCGCCGAAATGCTATGCCCCAATCCACAGCCGGGGCAAGATTCTAGTCCGGCATGGTGCAGCAGGCATAAGCTGGCCTGTGTGTTGTCGGGCTGCATAAAGGCAAGCAGCAACAAGGCCGTTATCCATATAAAGGCTTCAAAATTGAGCCGGATAAAACGTATTGTTATAGGTAAAATTGAATACACAGGTTTTACTTTTACAAATCAAAGAAACAAAAAAATCAGTTGGGTTGCAAAGAGCAAGCCTTGAAATGGCCTATTTTCAAGCATGCGCTTTTAATGAATCTTTGAATTGCATGCTTTACTTTTAAAAAGAAATCTACAACCCAATCACATTCACCTCTGTTTCCAGCTCAACACCGAACTGCCTAAACACCTTCGATTTAACATGCATGGCCAGCTGATACAATTGCTTACCTGTTGCCTTGCCTCGGTTCACAATAACAAGGGCTTGCCGGTCATGAACGGCAGCATCACCCTCACTATACCCTTTCAAACCAGCCTTTTCGATCAGCCATCCTGCTGCCAGCTTCATCCTGTTTTTGCCTTCAGGAAAGGCCACAATATCAGGGTAAGTTGAAAATAACTTTTGAAAAGCATCTTTCGTAATAACCGGATTCTTAAAAAAACTGCCTGCATTTCCCAATAATTCAGGATCAGGAAGTTTGCTGCTGCGAATGCGGCAAACAGCCTCACTCACTTGCTTGACGACAGGCTTTTCAATCCCCATCAAACGCAGCTCCTGCCTGATGGCTCCATAATCGAGTTTCAGCTTGTGGTCCTTGTCAAGTTTGAAATCAACTGAAACGATGACAAATTTATTTCGGGCACTTGTTTTGAAAATACTGCTGCGATAGGCAAACTGGCATGCATTTGTATCGAAAACCTGAACTTTGCCCGTCTCGAGGTTTATGGCTTGCAATTGGTGAAAAACATCTTTCAATTCAACGCCATAAGCACCTATGTTTTGCATGGGAGCTGCCCCCACATTTCCGGGAATCAGCGAAAGATTTTCCAATCCACCAAGTCCCCAGTCAATTGTTTGCAGCACAAACTGATGCCAGTTTTCTCCGGCTGCTGCACGCACAATAGCATGCTGTGTTGTTTCTTCAACCAATTCTACTCCTTTGTTTGCCAAGTGTATGACCAATCCGGGAAAAAATTCTTCCAGAAACAACAGATTGCTACCTCCGCCAAGTACAAGCCTGGGCTTATCCAAAAACAGCTCATGACCAATAAGTTCTTCAATTTCAGAAATGTTATCAATCGCGACAAAATGGGCAGCAGCAACATAAAGTCCGAATGTATTGTGGGCTTGTAGGGAATAATCGTTTTGAATATGCATCTTTTTTTAAACTTGTTGCATCTAACAACCCAGACAGGTCAATATTTGGAATTTATTGGCAAACAAAAGCATCTGAATAGCCAGGCACAAATAATTTCAATCAAAATTAGATTAAATATACTAACCGGCAAGTTTTCGAAGTTATATGCATAAGGAATCTTATCAACCCAAAAACCATTTGATTTGAAACGGGCAATCGTATCGGTAATTAACGATCTGGTAACCGACCAACGCGTCCACAAATCCTGTCTTACACTCATCAAAGCAGGCTTTGCCGTAATGCTTGTGGGCCGGCGGATGCGAAAAAGCCCCAACATGCCCGACAGGCCTTACAAGTGCATCAGAATGCGTTTGCTCTTTGAAAAAGGCCCCTTGTTTTATGCTGAATACAACATCAGGCTATTTTTCTTTTTGCTTTTTACAAGATCTAGTTTGTTGGTATCAAACGACTTGGACACCCTCCTACCCAACTTCCTGATTGCACGGTTAAAGCGCAAGCCATTGGTGTACGACAGTCATGAATATTTTACCGAAACCCCGGAACTTGTCAATCGGCCCAGGGTGCAACGAATTTGGAAATCCATTGAAGCATACATCATTCCGCGTCTGAAATGGATGATCACAGTGAATGAATCGATTGCCCAACTATTTGAAAAAGAATATGGTGTAAAGGTTTATGTGGTACGTAATATTCCGGCACGCCGCAAAATGAAATTAGAATACAGCAAGCAGCATCTCGGTCTGCCCAAAGACAAAAAATTGCTGGTGCTCCAAGGCTCTGGCATTAATATACAAAGGGGTGCCGAAGAATTGACCCAAGCCATGCA
>CAYTUA010000289.1:0-6327 GCA_964440855.1 uncultured Lentimicrobiaceae bacterium | reverse complement strand
TCTCCAAAACTGGATCAGCTGACGATTTTGTGAATCGATCAACAGGCGACTCTGTAAGCCTTCCCACATCCAATGTGTTCAAGCCAGAGATTGCTATTGCCCCTTCCGATCCCAATGTAATGTATGCTGCCCTGATTAACTCTTCGGGCACACATGCCGGAATCTATCGCTCCACTGATAAAGGTGACACATGGAAAGTTATCCTGCCGTCAACCAATGCCATTAATATATTTCAGAATAGAGGTGGAAACAACAGCTTTATTGAAGTTTTCCCCGACAATCCGGATAAAATTATTGTAGGTGGTGTGCAGCTATGGGAAGGCAAAAAAGTGGTTGAAGAAGGTCTGTTTGCATGGGAAATGAAATCGCGCAGTCTGTTTCAGTTTGATCCATCATACCTGCATGCAGGACAACAAGCTCTTGCTTTTCGCAATGGTAACAGCAATTCCTTCATAGCTGCTACGGAGGGCGGTCTTTTTAAAGGTGAAGTATCAGGCGTTGAATACACTTACACAACAAGCAACCGCAACAATATTACCACGCAGTTCTACACAGTAGGGCCTTCAGGGTCAGATAACAAAGTTATTGGTGGGGCACAAAATCATGGTATTATCTATGTCTCCGGAAAAGGCAATACGCCTCGACAGGGGAGTGAACTTTGGTTCCAGGGTGGTTCAACTGTTAACGGACATGGGGTTTCTACCTTGATTTCAACCATCAATCCTGAAGCAATAATCATGAGTTCTACTGGTGGTCAGATGTTTAGATCAGAAGACCTGGCTTTTACCACCTCCGCTCAGTTTATGAAAGATACTTCTTATATGAGCTCCAATGGAACTGTATTGGCATCTTCCAATCAGTTTAAGATTCCATTTGGTTTATGGGAAAGCTATGACAACCAAAACAGCAGGGATTCAGTTACATTTTTTGCTAAAAGGGATTATGCAGCGGGCGCTGTTTTAAAGGTAAAGAGTGCCAACAACGATTTCCCATTCTATTATACTTTGCCGAACAACACCAGTTTGGCAGCAGGCGACACTTTGCGAATTAAAGATGTGATTTCAACATCCCTCTTTGTTGCTGCGCAAAACAGGTTATGGATGACCAGGGAACTTCTTAACTTCGCCAAAAGACCCGATTGGTATGTGCTTACCAATAACACAACCGGTTTCTCAGGTACACCGCAATCACTGGCCTATTCGTCTGATGCTGATCATGTTTTTGTTGGTATGACAAACGGTAAACTTTACAGGGTCTCGAATATAGCAATGGCCTATGATTTTAGCAGAGCCGATTTGAGGGGGGAGAATTATATGATTACGACCACTGAAATTCCTATGCTGCTGCCTGGTACTGACGAACCAATTACAAGGGCAATTACCAGTATCGCTGTTGATCCCAACGATGCCAATAAGGTTATTGTAACCTATGGTAATTATGGCAATGAACATTACGTATTTATGAGTACCAATGCTTTGGCCGACGAACCAACATTTAGCAGCAAGCAAGGAAACTTGCCCGAAATGCCGGTTTATGCTTCACTTATCGAAATGAGCAACCCCAATATTGCGATGGTTGGTACTGATCTCGGCGTTTTTGTAACCGAAAATATCAGCAGCAGCTCACCAAGCTGGTATGCCGATCAAGCCAATATGGGAAGCCTGCCGGTATTCGACCTGAAGCAGCAAACCCTTGCTAAAACATTTGATACAGTGCAGCTTATCAATATTGACACCTTGGTGATTCATTTCCCAGGCGTTTATAATTATGGAGTTGTTTATGCCGCCAGCTTTGGTCGTGGATTGTACAGGGCCAATAACTATAAGTTGCCAGTAGGACTGAACGAAAAGCCGGCCTTGGCTGATGCTTCAAAGTTAAAAATGAGCGTATTCCCCAATCCAATGTCCGAAATGTCTTCAGTAGAATTCGTTCTTGGTGAGTCAGCAAATGTTTCCTATCAGATTTTTGACCTGAGAGGCCGCATGGTACAGTCAGTTGAATTGGGTAAATACTATGCGGGTACACATACCATCCTGCTAAACAGAAATCAATTGCAATCGGGAACCTACATCATCCGTATGCAAGCCGGTTCACAAAATGGCACCTTTAAATTCATGGTTTATTAGTTAGAAACTTATATGCTGCGATACGCATTGTTTTGCAGCTCACAAGATATCGGATAACACGCACAATGTAATTCGAACGTAGAAAAGCCACCACAATTGTAGTGGCTTTTTTTCATCTTTCCAATCATCAGAAGCATATGACATATCAGCAACCTAAATACCAAGATTATCATTTAAAAGGCATTTTGCATATCAGCCCGGATGATGCTTTTAACTTGATTGAAAAAGGAGAGGCATTTTTACTCGATGTGCGCGAGCCTGAAGAAACGGCTGAAGCAAAAGCCTTCGTAAAGGGATCTTGCATCGAAGCTCCATTGTCCGGTTTTACCAAATCAACCAAATTTTCAATGGAGAAGCACATTATTGTGATGTGTGCCCATGGAATACGAAGTGCACAGGTATGTGATTGGCTGATTGGCAAAGGATATATTAATGTACTAAACCTGGACGGTGGATTTGCTAACTGGCAAGCAATGAACCTCCCTGTCAGTATTTATTGAAGCGTTTGCCAATAGCCAGGCTCAGATAAAAGGACCAGAATAGCCGGTTGTTTGAATCATCGGCCAAAATGGTTACGCCTTGTGGAAAAAACTCGAGGATAAAGCCGGCTTCAAGTGCTTGCATACGTGTGCGAACTTCCCCAAACTCAAAATTGAAGGCTGTTTTGGCATAAAGGCCTGGCTTGAAAGAAACTTCATTTAAGCCTTTTGTAAAAGGGGCCTTGCCGTAAATATCATCCCAGGAATGAAACTCAGGATCAAATCTTTGCGATTCGATCACATAGTTGAGATCATTGCCAATGCCGGGGTAAAATGAAATAACGAAGAGGTAGTAAGGCTTCTCGATGGCAACCGTAGCACCACCTTCATAAATCCAGCGCAACTCAACGCCGCCCCACATGGGTTTGCGGTTGAGCAATTGCTTATTTCCTACTCCGCCGCGTAAATAAAAAACATCGTTCACCTTGCCATACACATAGCGCTTGGCATTGTTGAAGTAAGGGTTGATGGTTTTAATTTGTTTGTGCGACTTAAAACTGACAAATTCTGTCGAGATTATGCGCGTTTTGAAAGCAGTGGTGTTTTTACCCCATTTGTAACCAACGCCTAAACCAAGGGTGTGAGCAATGGCTGCCCCCATGCGTTCATGGCTGTAAATAATCTGAAGTTCGGCAGTGTCGGTAATCGATGGCCTTTGGGCATAACCGAGTTTAACTACAAAAATGCAGCTTGATATTATTAAAACACAAAGGAGTGGCCATCTTTTCATAGTTGTTTAAACTCAAGTTTGTCAATCGATGCCGCAACATGCCCTTAGAAAAGATGTGGAAAAATCAGTATCTGGTTTCTCTTTGGTATTTGTGGGTTTCACCATAGGCAGCGCAACTGCTGGATGATTTGCAAGATGATAAAACCATTCCGGAGATGAAGGCAGCGAGCAGTATGAACAATATTTTTTTCATAATTTTACACGTATAATTTTTGCTGTTTCAGTTTACAAAGAAACAGAATTTATGTGAATAACAACAATTTTTGGCCATTATTGTTTGAGGCAGGCCCGATCTTCTGTTTTTATTTCTGCAGGGAAAATAATTTTTTTTGAAGTTTGAGTTTAAAAGTTACTCTTTATGGTATCGAATATAAAACCGCATATTGAAGAAAGTTGGGCCAGGGTGCTCCAGGCAGAATTTGAAGCTGATTATTTCAGCCAACTTAAGGCATTTTTAGTAGAAGAACGGAAAACGCAAACTGTTTTTCCGGCAGGTCATCAGATATTCAACGCCTTCAACCTGACACCCTTGCCTGCGGTGAAGGCCGTAATTCTTGGGCAAGACCCCTATCACGGACCTGGCCAGGCGCATGGGTTGTGCTTTTCGGTTCCGGATGGTGTCAGGATTCCACCCAGCCTCGTAAACATTTACAAGGAGCTTGTCGATGACTTGGGAATGTCAATCCCTCCGAGCGGCAATTTGGCCAATTGGGCTAAAAATGGCGTCTTGTTGCTGAACGCCACCCTAACCGTTAGAAGTGGCCTGGCCGGATCGCATCAAGGAAAAGGGTGGGAGCAGTTTACAGATGCAGCCATTAAGGCCATCTCGGAGTATCGCGCGGGTATTGTGTTTCTGCTGTGGGGCAAGTATGCCATCGACAAAAGCCGCTTGATAAATAGCAACAAACATTTTGTTTTAACAGCTCCACATCCATCGCCATTATCAGCCCATAGGGGATTCTTGGGGTGTCGCCACTTTTCAAAGGCGAATGATTTGCTTGTGTCGGCTGGCATACAGCCTGTTGATTGGCGCCTTTAATCTTTTGTTTAATTTACTCCAATTGGGTGATTCTTTTTTTCATAAGAAATTCTTTATTTTCAGAAAGGGCCCCTGTAGTATTGGCCTGAAAAATGAGAGGATAGGGCACTAAATCTGTTAAAAGGAGCTCGCTTTGAATCAGGACAATGAAGAATAACTATTCTCCTTTGCGATTGATTTATTACCTTGCGGCGTTTTTTTATTCAAGATACAGATGCATACTCAAAACCTGATCCTTTTGTTGTTTACCTTGATAAGCTTCCCGGTTTTTGGCGGGGGGTATCTTCATAGGATGCAGTCTTTTAGCCATGCAGGCATGGGTATGACAGGTGCTGCACTGAAAAATGGCCCGGCTTCAATCTTTTTCAACCCCGGAGCATTTTCTTTTATGGATAGGGATTATGAATTCTCATTGGGGGGCGCCGGATTATTCAAACAAGTAAATTATGGGGAAGTTGGCCTTGATGCAATTTCGGAGGCAAATGTAAACAGGGCATTTCCCTTTTACTTTTATGGTGGGATCAGGTTGAATAAAAACCTTGTTTTTGGGATGGGTATTTATACACCATTTATCAACTCAAACACCTATACTGATAATTGGTCAGGCCGGTTATTGGTTCAAAGACAGTCGGTTTATGCTGTTTATTTTCAGCCTACTATCGCCTTCAAATTTACCGATAAGCTGAGTTTAGGAGCAGGCCTTGTTTATGCAAAAGCCAACTTCAATATGCAAAAAGGCTTGCCTTATGGTGATTTTTCTTCGGTAGAACTCGAGGGTGAGGCATCTAACATAGGTTACAACATAGGGGTGTTTTTCACGCCAACCGAATTCATCCATATGGGTATGTCCTATCGCTCTCGAATACAGCTGAATGTGATTGATGGCCACGCGATCTTCCACATGCCTGCTGTTTGGAACAGCATATTGACAGATGAAAACAGGTTTGCCGTTTCCATGCCGATACCTGCCAGTTTAGATTATGGCATGTCTTTTCAGATAGATGACTCCTTCTTGTTTTCGGTAGAGTTTAATTGGGTGATGTGGCGTGTTTTCGAATCACTCGATTTTCGATTTAATGAACACGGAAACCTTTTTGATTTTGATAGTCCCAGAAGGTATAAGGATGTATTGGCTACGCGGGTAGGGGCCGAGTTCAAGCTAAATGAATCCATCAGGGTTCGCGCTGGTGCTTTTTTTGAGCCAAACCCCGCTGACAAACATCATTTTGCAGCTGATATTGTAAGCCTCAACACACTAGGATTTACGCTTGGTGCTTCATTGGAACCCATCGATGATTTCCGAATTGATTTTTCATATGCACAGATGTTTGGCCTGAAAAGCAATGTGCGTTACCAGTCGGATGGTTTTTCAGGAAGTTTTTCAACCCAGGAATTTGTGCCCGCTATCGGGATATCTTACCGTTTTTGATGTAATAAAGATTCATCGAATCGCTGAATATTAATTATTAGCATGAAAGAAATTATTTTTGCAACCAACAACCTGCATAAGTTGCAGGAAATAAACCAAATCATTGCTGAACAATATAAGGTGCTCAGCTTGAGCGACATTGGGTTTAAGGAAGAAATTCCTGAAACTGCCCCTACCATTGAAGGCAACGCTTTGCAAAAGGCAAGCTTTATATATGAACGTTTTCAATTGGATTGTTTTGCTGACGATACAGGCCTGGAAGTAGATGCCCTGGACGGAGCACCGGGCGTTTATTCAGCACGATATGCAGGTGCCAACTGTAGCTATTCCGATAATGTGAACAAGTTGCTTGAGGCCATGCAAGGTGTATCCAACCGAAAAGCCCGTTTCAAAACGGTGATAGCCTGCTTTTTAAATGGAAAAACACATACATTTGAAGGGATTGTAAATGGCCAGATACTAAC
>CAYTUA010000288.1:0-6737 GCA_964440855.1 uncultured Lentimicrobiaceae bacterium | reverse complement strand
ATATGGTGAGGTGAAATTTTTAACCTATACATTTGTAAGTAATTGAAATGGAACGGATAATCCGAGAAACTGCAGACGGCTCACACACCTTGTTTGATGCCACTACAGGCGAAAGTTTTCACTCCATAAACGGGGCTATTACCGAATCTATGCATGTGTTTATCCATGCCGGTTTGTTGCCTGTTATAGCAAACAAAACCAAAATCGACATTTTGGAAGTTGGTTTCGGAACCGGCCTGAATACGTTGTTAACTTATCTTTACAAGCCAAAAGAAACAGAAGTGCACTACCATGCTGTTGAGGCGTTTCCGCTGGACCAGCATCTGGCTCAAACTTTGAACTATCCACAATTGATAAACAAAGCTTCTGCAACCGAATTTTTCAATTGGTTGCATGAAGTTCCCTGGCTACAAAAGCAAGCATATGAGGGGCATTTTGCCCTGCTCAAGCAGCAGGTAGATTTGATTCAGTTCAAAGCCCTGCCTGAAAGTTATGATTTGATTTATTTTGACGCATTCAGTCCGGCAGTGCAAGCTGAATTGTGGTCAATTGATATATTTACAATGCTTTACCATTCCCTTAAAGCAGGAGGTGTACTCACAACCTATAGTGCAAAAGGCAGTGTGAAACAGGCTTTGCGTGAGGCTGGATTTTCCCTTGAACGACTGGATGGACCTCCTGGAAAACGGCATATGCTGCGTGCTTCAAAAAGCAGCTGAGTTTTCTATAATTAATCAGGTTAGATTATTCATTATCAGTTATAATAGCTGTTTTTATTTGTGTTCCTTTGCATCTTGATGGGTTAGGGTAATTTTCCAACAAACCTGCCCCGTACTTCGGGAAGCCACCAAGGCGCACAAATGGAAAGTCAATCGCAGTAAGAGCAGGATTATACGGTGAATATGAAGACTACTTTGTGGCTCTTTGCGTCCTTTGTGGGATAAATCAAAAATACCCACTAAGGGGCACAAAGCGAGAGGTAATTCTGTGTGTGCAGAACACAACGCAAAATCAAATCAACTTTTTCATATGGATAATATTTCGCTTTTGAGGCGCACTCGACAAAGGCCTCATAATATTGTATCTTTACAGAAAATTTGAGGCATAAAATGTTTGAAAACCTGAACCATCCTTACCCATTCAACAACAATTATAAGCACAATTTGCGCACAATTGTTTTGGTAAGTATGGGTTTTATGCTGCTTATGCTTTATTTTCAGCCGTTTGGTGTTAATTTCATGGAGTCGGCCAGTGATGGGTATTTTGTACTGGCTGCCGGTATCCTAAATGCAGTTGTTTTGTTTGTTAGTACACTGATCCTGCCGGGCATGTTTCCTGCTATGTTTGACACCAATCGCTGGACTATTCGCAAAGAATTAATTTGGAATATAAGCATGTTTTTTGCCCTGGCTGTTAGTTTTTCTTTAGCAGCTATGCTATTCAACATAAAGGGAATGGTTTCCCTTCCCCTATTCAGGTCAGCTGCACTCGCCCTGTTGCCTTTGGTACTTTTCAACCTTGTCAATTATAATACGGCGGTCAGGGAAAAATTCCGTAAAGCTTTTGATTCGGGTAAGAGTTGGCTTAGTGATGAATCTGATCATCAAGTTTTAAAGGGTGAAGAGCAGATCATGATCCAATCTGAAAATGGTAAGGAAGTTTTTAATAGAAACTTAAAAGATATTGTGCTGATTCAATCTGCCAGTAATTACATTGAGATTTTTTACCGTGAGCATGCACACATACGTAAAAGGCTTCTGCGTAAAACATTACAATCTGTTGAGAAACATCTGACAGAATACCACGTAATTAAGAAGTGTCACAGGTGCTGCCTGGTTAATATAGATCAAATAAAGCAACTCGTAGGCGCTCCCTCGAATTATTTTCTGGAGGTGGACGGACTTGATTTTCGCATCCCACTTTCGCGCCACAAAGTTGCTGAATTCAGGAAATTACTTGCACTCAGGTAAGAGATGAAGACCCTTGTTTTTTTTATTAATTTACTGCAAATTTCAATTTGGGATGAATGGTGCCAATGCAGTTCGTCCCAAACCCTCATGCATTCCGTCCCATAAAACAGCAATCCTGCCCTTTTGTCACAGCTAGTCCCATAATGTAGGCCAAGGCCATGTATCCGTTGTATCTTTGTGAAAAACAGCAATTTTGGTTAAGCTAAACTGCTGAAAAATTGATTTGCACATTTGGAAAAAGCACATAAGATGAAAGCGTTAAAAATAGGTAGCCTGGTTGTTCAACTCCCGATTATACAAGGTGGAATGGGTGTAGGAATTTCCCTCTCGGGATTGGCTGCGGCAGTTGCCAATGAAGGCGGTATTGGTGTAATTTCTGCTGCCGGTTTGGGAATGCTGCACCGTGAAAAAACAACGGATTTTCTTATAAACAACAAACTTGGTTTACAAGAAGAAATTCAGCGTGCTAAAAGATTGAGTCATGGGGTTATCGGAGTTAACATTATGGTAGCCCTCACAAACTTTGCTGATCTTGTTAAAACAGCTATTACTGAAGAGATTGACATCATTTTTGCGGGAGCCGGTCTTCCGCTCGACTTGCCAAAATACCTGAGACCAGGCATCAAAACCAAACTTGTCCCTATTGTTTCCTCGGCCAGGGCTGCGGCCCTTATTTGCCAGAAATGGTGGAATAATTTTGCCTACCTTCCGGATGCCATTGTGGTTGAAGGGCCCAAGGCTGGCGGCCATTTGGGTTTTAAGCCAAGCCAAATTGAAAATGAGGATTTTGCCTTAGAAAAACTGATACCAGAAGTGCTTAAAGTCACAAAAGATTTTGAAATAGCGCATGGCAAGCATATTCCTGTTATTGCTGCCGGAGGTATTTATAGTGGGGCAGACATAGCCAACTTCCTGGAGATGGGAGCTTCGGGGGTGCAAATGGGAACACGCTTTGTAACAACCCATGAATGTGATGCTTCAAATGAATTTAAAGCTGCTTATCTGAAAGCTAAATATGACGATGTCCGCATTATTCAAAGTCCGGTCGGCATGCCCGGAAGGGCCATTAACTCTCCATTTCTGGAGGATGTAGAAGCTGGCAAACGTCATCCCAAAACCTGCCCGGTAAATTGCATTCATACCTGTGATATCCAAACGGCCCCGTATTGTATTATGGCATCGCTAACTTCGGCTTTGCGTGGAAATTTCAGACGTGGCTATGCCTTTGCTGGCAGCAATGTGTGGCGCACCAATAAAATCGTTTCGGTTGAAGAATTGATGCATACCATAAAAATGGAATATGAAATACATGAAACAAAGGCCAAAATGCATAAGGCCTCTCTTATGCAGGTGTACAACTCAGATAATATTAAGTTGGCAGTTTAAAGCCTTTCTAATACAACCCTCAAACTGTTTATAAAGTATTAAATGCTTGTCGTAAAAAACAAATAGCCAGTGTTTTATCAAATATGATACGACTATATGTAATCGCAACGTTTACAATAAAATGCTGTGACGGAACCTGATTAGCGGATACGAAACCCTGCATAGCCTAACGGTGGTAATTCGCTGATGACCACCTGCTGCACCCTTGCCCATTGCGGTCCCTTATGACACCAATGGATAAACTCAAGAAGTTGTTCTTCCTGGCCTTCGGCTTCTATCTTTACGCTGCCATCAGCCTGGTTTTGCACATAGCCTGTCAAACCAAGCTCTAGGGCTTTTTTTTCAGTATAATACCTGAATCCAACGCCTTGCACACGGCCCATTACTGAGATGCTGTATGCTTTGTTTTGGGTAAGTTGCTCACTGTCCATGCTATGCACTTAATCGCTTTGTTATGAGTTCATTAATTCGATCAAATAATTGAATAGGGTGGGTTGACCGCCAATTGAATGTGTCAAATTTACCGCCGAAAGCAAGGTAATAGTCAAGGCGTGCATTTACAAAGTCCTGTATAACATGCTCACGAAAATTCAGGCACACGATCCATCCATCCTCAATATTATCAAACCACTCCTGATAATAATCGTCGCTGTCGGCATGAAAATTGAGTACGTTTTCACCAATCAATATAAAGTGCTGAATGCCTACATCTAAAAGCACCTCAATTACTTCTCTGTAGAGATACATGATGTCGTTGTACAACAAATCGTTCCATTCACCAATCAATTCGATTACAGCAAATTGTTTTTCGTAATCACAATACAAAATCTTAAGATAGAGTGTTTGCGACCCAAACTCGTCCCATTGTGGGTGGATCAGGTAGTTGTAAACTGCATGGCTGAAATAGATTTCGCTGTATTCGCGGCCATAAAACGGCGAATCAGGATCTTCAGATGCTATATAATGATGGCGCCAGTTGTAATGTGGCTCAATGTCGTGCATGCTTTTTTCTTTTTTTAGCTTTTAAAAATTAGTTGGCACAAAGCTAATGATTTGATTTTTTCCGGTAAAAATATGCAAGTAAATTCAAGCTACCAGCCAACCAATTTTACCAGATAATATCCGACAAAACAGAGTCCAATTCCCAACACATTGGTAAGAATTATATTCATGGCCATAACCCGAAAGGCGCCTTCCTGGGCAAGGCTTAAACTGTCAAAAGCAAAAGTGGAAAAGGTGGTGAAGCTGCCCAAAATCCCTATAAAAAGAAAAACGCGCATGGCCGGGCTGATGTTTGATTTATCGAAATAACTCCACAGTACACCTATCAGGAATGAACCTAAAAGATTCACAATGAGTGTTCCCCAGGGATAACTTTGGTTGAGGTGCCGGTCTGCTAATTGGTAAATAACAAATCGCAGTAGGGTGCCTATGGCCCCACCGATCATCAGCGGGAAAAGGGCTTGAGTATTAAGTATCATAATGCGAGTTTTATACCTGGTAAATTTTTAAGGGCATCATACATATTGCTCATTTGTAGTTGCCCCAAAAGGGTTACCTGAAAAGTGTAGCTTAAAAAATTCCCTTTGTTGCTGGTCTTAACACTTTTAAAAACGTGCTCTACATTGAGCGTTTTAAGCAGCTTTTCGATATCACCCTGAATCAGTTCAGGTGAATCATTCGATTCCATCACCACTTTCAGGTTGAAGCTTACCGGAAATTTAAGCTTTTCGTGGGTTTCTTTTCCATTACCAACCATAGGTTGAATCTTTTTTTTTGTTTCTAAACTTTTCGCTCAATAATTGTAAATCAGTTGCAGACCTCCCCAAATGTGCGCAATGCCGCCTTTAAATTCGGGCGAAAGATACGTATAACCAAATTGAAGCCCAAATTGCCTGTACACTATAACAAAGCCCAGTTCAGCCTGGAGCACCTGTTTGTGCATTTGCTCTTTTGTAAACCAATGGGGGCTTGTTTTGTTGAACAGACCTCCGTTCAATGTGGCATCATACAGGACGGACTTGCCCTGTGCCCTGCCAAATAACCAAAACTGCCAGGGTTTATTTTTCTGTTGGTTCAGCATCATTTCCATTCGTGAAGAGGGGCTGTTGATCGTGCCGGCATATTTACCGATGCGGAAATAAGCCCCTGCCGATATCTGTGTACGCAGGCTGCCGGCCTTTAGGCCTGCCATGATGCCCATTTCGCCATAGATTGCCGACAACAACCCTTTTTCAGCATGGATGTTCATATTGATTAAAACATCGTTGCGTATCTGGTGCACCCATCCGGATGGCTCCCTTCTGTGGGCTGTGCGCTGCACGGCTTCAGCGCCTGAATATTTTCCCAAAGTACCAATTTGCAATTCACTTTGCATGCGTAAATTATGAGGAGGTAAGCTGCTCAATCGAAATAGACTGAGTAAAACAACACCGGCAAAAGGTCTGTCTGTAAAATCAATTTCGGCACTTTCAGGAATATCGGGCGTATAAATTTCCTGTCGCAGGTGCAAGCCATACTGGTTTATCGATTGGCGGCCCAATCCGGGCAAATGCCTTGATAGCGGTACATGCTGCAGGGCAGGATGGATGTAGGTTATCGCCAAACCATTGGAATAATACAGGTCGCGCTCGGCCAGGATATCATTCTCAAAATGAAGGATCAGAAAGCGGTTTAGGGTGGTCAGTGGCTCCGTTTCGGGTTCATGCAGTTGGGGCAATTGACCTCCGGGTGCAACTTGTTTACTTTCTTTTATAACCGGAATGCCTCGACTGCTTCCTGCTACCAATGTGCCAACTTCTTCCTCCCGGATTACTGAGTAAATTTCTTTGACTTGGAAAGCGCTTTTCTGCGGGGATATTGTATCTGTAGCAACACTAAATGAAGATATTGGTGTGCTCGAAACTTCTTGAAATAGCGGCTTTGGTGGTTTTATTTCAGGCGTATGATCCTCTTCGGCCTTATGAAAACAGGACGAAACAAGGAATATAATGAATACAAATGCCCGTATTTTAATTGCCATCAGTATGCGAAATCACAGCAACAAAGATAAAGTCTTTAGCAACAGCAAGGTTTGTTGTAAAGTAAATAGGCAAAACAGTTACATATACCAAAATGCTTAAAATATCTTCGGGTATTTCCTGGGGTTGTATTCGTGCATCATATTATAAACCGTGTCGAACACATCTTCGGCATTGGGGTTCGAAAAATAATCGCCATCTGTGCTGTAGGCTGCGCGGTGCTCTTTTGCCGTCAGGGTGCGTGGTTCGGCATCCAGGAAACGATACCCTTTTTGCTCTTCCAATACCTTCTGCATCATAAAGCTGGTGGCCCCGCCCGGCACATCTTCATCAAAGAAAACGATTTTGTTTGTTTTTTTCA
>CAYTUA010000287.1:0-3848 GCA_964440855.1 uncultured Lentimicrobiaceae bacterium | reverse complement strand
GGACATGAGTCCAGTGCAGGCGACTTACTTTTGTCCACCAGTTTTTGACGTCCCTTGCGCACTAATTGTTGAATAGTAGGCATTTTATACTTTTTAGTTTATGTTTGGCTAGCCCGTTTAAATGGGAGCGCAAAAGTATTCAATTTTTCAAAACAAACAACCGCCTCAGGCGAATTTGCTGTAATTTTTTTTGGGGAAATAGTAAAAGGAGGGTGATAACCTGTTTCAGAGGCTCAAACCACGCCGGCCTGTTCGAGAACGAATGTGTTGGCCTTGCGTCAGAAACCTATAAGGGTTAAGTTTATCAGGTTCCTTTAACTATAACGTTTCCAGTATTTTTCTTTAAATCCCAATCGTTTTGGGGCTGCAAAGGTAAAAACATTTTTTTGACTGACAAATTTTGTTGAATTTTTTTTCGAGTTTAGGCGAAATTCGTCTATTTGCGCCTCGCAGCATGGGGCAAAAGGCAACAGCTTGTTACAATTTTGGTATGAAGTTTCTTTCCTTTAATTTAACAGCAGATCCCTCAGTTGATGAAAAAGAAATGGACAAGTAGCTGAAGCTACAGGATATTTTGGCGAAGGGGATGCTTCGCAAAACGCATCTACCGCACCACCAGCTTCTCTGCAGACCACCTTTCACCATCCCACAACCTTACCAAATACAAGCCAGCGGGTAAATGACTGACATCTATTTGCATAGTAGCAGAAACAGGCTCGGCATCCCATAGCTTTTGGCCGCTAGGGTTCATTATTTCGATACGCATGCCAGTCAATGGCTCGTTGCTGTTCAGCCTTACCCAAATGCTTGCTGTTGCCGGGTTGGGATACACAAACAAGCTATTTGATCCTGCAACACCAACAGGGGTTTGCAAGCCAACCGGCAGTTGCTCCTGTGTGGCAAAAAGCTCTCCATTAACACCCCCCATCAAGCCAAAATCGGGTTCGGGGAATGCAATTGAAAAAATGGTTGCACCCAGGCCTGCTTCGGTGATTTCCCATTGACTGCCGTCAAAATACAATACAATGCCGCCTTCACCTGCTGCCCATCCGTTTTGGTGGCTGATCATTTTGATGGCTGTTAAATCCACCGTTGTTGGGCTTGACAATTCAACCCATGTTGTTCCATCGTAGTGTAGCAACAAGCCTGCTTCGCCTACCGCATAGGCGGTGCCATCGTCCAGGAAACTGAAATCGTTGATGAGTTGGGCCGGATTTTCATATTGGGTGATCCATTCCCCATCCTGATATTTAAAGACAATGCCTCTGTGACCAACAGCAATATGCCATCCGGCCAGCCAACCTGTTTGGTAATCACTAAAATAGATTGCATAGGCTTCTGAGATCAATGGCACGGGGGTTTCTTCGACACCTTGGGGGCTAAAGCCCAGCATTTTAACCGGGTTGGTTTGAAAAAGCCTGGCATGGTTTTCATCAATGGCATACATGGGCCCCACAATGGCAAAATCATCATCTTCATAAGCTGTTGTCCAGTTGCCTTCCGAATATCTGTAAACACGGGCAGCAATTTCGAATAATTCGGGATCGAGGTGACTGGCAACAGCCCAACCGGCAGCAGGACCAAAGAATCGGACATCAGTGAAACTGTATTCTTCTTCATGCAACACAGTGGACCAGTGGCCATCCTCGTACTGCAGCAGGCCATTCAGCCCGGCGGCAATAAAGCCGTTTGTATTGGAAACGAAATCAATGTCATAAATGGGTTCGTGAGCAATGCCATTGGCTGTTGTCCAGTTGCCATTGGCATGCTGCAATAGATGGCCTGCATCGGTGCTTACCCAGGCATGGCCAGGCTGGGTGGCATCCACGGCTGTAAATCGTGGCCCCCACCAACCCATGGCATGGTCCTTTTCCCAGTTGCCCGCGTTAACTTTATAAATAAAGTTCCTGTAAAGATTTGGCATGGTTTGGTTGTGCAACACCCATCCCTGGTTGTGGTCAGTAAAACTGAGGCCATAGCCGGGTTGGGCACCATTTTCTGCGCTTTGCCAATTTGTCCCATCATATTCCATAAAAACCTGTGAGCCTCCCAAAGTGTAACCACAAATCCATCCGGATGCAGGCCCGGTCATTTGCACATCTGTATAAAAGGAAAATTCAACGTGACCCGCTTGGGCTGACCAATTGCCAGCCTCATATTTCAACAGCTCGTTGATGCCTGTGGCCCAACCTTCGTTCGTATCATAAAAATGAACGGCCAGTAGCTGGGTTTCTTCTAAAACCACCTGCCATTCATTTCCGTCGTAATACAGGATGGCTTCGCCTACGGCCCAGCCAAAGTCTTCGTTTACAATATATACGTCAGATAGGTTTGCATTGGTATTGCTGCTTTGTTGAGTCCATTCGTTGCCGTTGAAGTAAAGTATGGTGCCTGCGTCGCCCACAGCCCAAGCCTTGTCGGGGGCCAGGTAGTGGATGCCATGTAGGTTTTGAACTACAGGTCTTTCCATCACGGACCAGGCTGTGCCGTCGTATTGGAGTATGCTGCCGTTGTTGCCCACGGCCAGGCCTTTGTTGTCGTTGAGCATGCTGATGTCGTTCAGTCCATCCAGGCCGGTGGTGGGGCTGATTAAGTGCCATGTTTGACCATTCAAAAGCATGGCTGCAAAAAGCAACATGAATGTAGTAATCGTTTTCATAATAATTTGGTTTTAAGCACTAAAGATTATTCAACAAGCAGTCGGGCATGGCTCATATTCGACTTTTGATCTGATACTTGAACAATATAGAAACCAGCGGACAATTGGCTTATATCCATTTGGAGGTGTCCATCACCATAGGCGATGGTTCTTTGAGAAATCAGGTATCCCTGTGCATTGAAAACTTCTACCAACAGTTGGTTTCCGGCTTGCCGGGCGAAATGTTCCGGGATTTGCAGATTGCAGTAATTGCTGGCCGGGTTGGGAGAAATAACAAGCTGCCTGCCAACAGGAGCATTTTCAGAAATACCCACATACAATAAATAGTCGCAGTCATTGAAGGTGGTATTGTATAGCGTGAAAGAGTCGTCTTCGAAACAAGTGAATTTATACATGGCAAACTCAATGATTATACCCTGATCGCAACTCCTGCCAGTTGGAAACAGATAATTATCTACAGCACCAAAACGTTTATAAATTTTACCTTCGAGGCCAACACTTGAGTTTTCTTCAGTGGTTACCTGAATCCATTCTTGTATTTGGCCGTTTATTTCGGTACTGCCTGTTGATAACACGCTTACACGCGATGGGCCACAGGAGAAGTTGTTAGTATCAACGCCCAAATCCCAGCTGTCGCCCGGCTGAGCTGCAAAATTGTAAAGGATATAAAATTCATCATTCACAAGATAAAACACGGTATCGCCGCTGGCGTAGGTGTATTCGTAGGAAATATTCTCGCTAAGCAATTCCGCGCCAACTTCTATGGGCGAAAACATATAGCTTCTGACTTCAAGCTGTTGACAGCTTTTGTTGTTGATTACAGTGTCGCCAATATATTCAATCTTGCTAAAGGCCGGCAGGGTGCCCGACCAATCATAATGCCAGGTCGCCCCCTGGTCTATCCAAACCTGGCCTTGCAGGCTCAGCGAAATAAATACAATCATTAAAGTGGCAAGTTTTTTCATCACTATTTGGTTTTTTAGTTAAACAAATGAATCATTTTCATTGATTTTATTTATATGTAATCAGCTCGTTATTAGCTTATAGAATTATTTGAACAGGTAGCAGCATAGCTTGGTTCTTGGCAGTTAAGTTTAGTGATGGTTTAGGTGGCTATAAAAGTATAAATTTCTTTTTGATTAATAATGAAAAAAATTGATCTATTTGGATTTAAAAGTAAAAAAGCATT
>CAYTUA010000286.1:0-3588 GCA_964440855.1 uncultured Lentimicrobiaceae bacterium | reverse complement strand
TCGGTTTCGGCCGGCGCCTCAGTTTCCTGGGCTATCATTACATTGGTGAGCCCGAAAGTCATCATGCCGGCAATGGTCAGTAAGGCAATTAATTTTTTCATAGTTAGAGATGTTGATTACACTTTAAAACGCTGAATTGTGGTTAATTATTGAATGATTACTATAATTTTTAGGACACAAATGTAAGCATTAATTCATAAAACACTTACCAAATTGCATTAAGATTCATTAACAATCAAAAAAAATGCGGAGAGAGGGGGATTCGAACCCCCGATACCCTTTTGAGGTATACACACTTTCCAGGCGTGCGCCTTCAACCACTCGGCCACCTCTCCCTATCGGTTTTTCATCAAAAAAATGAACGTAAAAATAATCGCCAAAAGTACATATTTTTTTTCCAAATCAAACAGTCATTTCACCACGCATCGAAGTTTGTAATAATTCCAAAATTCGCTTACGCGGCAGCTCGCTTCCCAACAGGTACATTAGTTTAGCCGTAGCCGATTCTGTGGTGATGTCTGAACCGCTTATTACACCCGCTTTGTGAAGCAAAACACTCGTTTCATATTTGCCCATATTCACTGCGCCCGATTTGCATTGGGTTACATTGTAGACAATGAGGCCATCTTTTATCGCTTTTTCAAGGCTATCGATAAACCATTTGTCGGTTGGCGCATTGCCCGAACCGAAGGTTTCCAGTATAAGTGCTTTCAAACCGGGAATGTTTAAGGTGCTTTGGACAACATGTGCTGAAATGCCGGGAAAAATCTTTAAAATCGTCATATGGCAATCCAGGTTTGTATGAATCTTCAGGTTTTTGAAATTTGGCTTTAGAATTTTGTGTTGGTTGTATTTTATATTAACGCCTACTTCGGCCAGCAAGGGGTAATTGCCCGAAACAAAAGCATTGAAGTTCTCAGCATTTTGTTTGGTTGTGCGGTTTCCCCGCATCAATTGGTTTTCGAAATAGATACTCACCTCAGGTACTATCGGGGTATTGTCTTCCCTTGCGGCAGCAATTTCAATGGCAGCCAAAAAATTTTCGCGCCCATCGGTGCGGATCATGCCCATGGGCAATTGTGAACCGGTGAAAACAACAGGCTTGTTCAGGTTTTCGAGCATAAAACTCAGGGCCGAAGCCGTGTAGGCCATGGTGTCGGAACCATGCAACACCACAAAACCATCGTAGCGCTCGTAATGGGAGTCGATAAGTTGTGCCAGCCTGATCCACATTTCCGGTTTCATATTGCTCGAATCGACCAAGGGATCGAATGAGATAAAGTCAATTTCGTAATTGAAGCTTTTGAGCAGGGGCATTTGGTCGTAAATCTGCTCAAAGTTAAAGGGTGCCAACGCTCCGCTCACAGGGTCTTTGATCATCCCAATTGTACCACCGGTATAAATTACAAGAATCGCCGTTTTTTCTTCCATCGTCTATGGGTATGTGTTTTGATTTTTGAAAGCCAAATTGTAAGCATCGTATTCATAAATACTTCTTTACCGCTTGCGTTCAAATCAGATTTTAAAAAGTTTTTGCGCGTTTGCCGTTGTATCGCTGGCAATTTGATCTATGGTGACATCCTTTATTTCAGCCAGCTTACGGGCTATATGCATCAGGTAACCACTTTCGTTTCGCTTTCCCCTGAAAGGGGCGGGTGCCAGAAAAGGGGAATCTGTTTCCAAAAGCAGGTATTCCATAGGGATGGACTGTACCACTTCAGGCAGGCTCGATTTTTTAAAAGTAACCACACCACAAATTCCCATCAAAAAGCCCATATTCATAATGCGTATGGCATCTTCCTTGTTGCCGCTGAAACAATGAAAAACACCTTTTAGATGGCCATTTTGCGCCTGCTCAACTTCATCCAGGATTTCCGGAAAAGCGTCGCGGGTATGAATGGCAACCGGCAAATCATGCTTGATGGCCAATTGCAATTGGTAACGAAGGGCCTCCATTTGTTGTTCCTTAAAAGTGGTGTCCCAATAGAAATCCAGGCCAATTTCACCAATCCCGATAAAGGGATGCTTCTCTAGTTCCTGCTCCACAAGCTGTAGCTGTTGCTTAAAATCAGTACCAACTGATGTGGGATGTAAGCCTATCATGGGGAAGCAATTTCGGGGGAAGTCGGCACACAATTGCAACATAGGCGCTATGCTGTGCCTATCGATATTGGGTAACAAGAATGTGTCAACACCTTTATTGATAGCTGAAGCAATCACGCTGTGGCGGTCGCTCTCGAATTGTTCAAGATAAAGATGGGTGTGTGTGTCAATCAAACGCATGCGGCAAAATTAGTTTTTTAAACGCTTGCAGGGGAAAGTCCTGTTTGATTAAAGCCTGTAAAAAAACAACCTTAATTCTTTTGACAGCTCCAAACAATTATCTTTACGGCTTGTTTAACGTTAAAAACTTAGCCATATGATACGCAAGACAATTTCGGTGATTTTTTTTGCAATACTAATAAGCGGTTATTCGGTTTCGGCCCAGCGCGACTGGTCTGCCATGAAAGTGGAAACTATGGAGTTGGCACCTGACATTTACCGTTTGTTTGTCGGCAATTCGGTTGCTGTGGTGGCCTTTAGCGGACCGGATGGGCTTTTGGTTGTGGATGCTGCTTACGAACAAACAAGTCCACAATTGCTCGAATCCCTCGGCTTAATCAGTGATAAACCGATACGTTTCCTGGTGAACACCCATCTGCATGCTGACCACACAGGCGGCAATCTGGCATTGGGCAAGGATGCGATGATCATTGCCCACCATAGTGTAAAAGACTGGTTGGCTTCTGACCGCCGCCGAGGCGATGATGCACCCGGTCCTTTTCCGGTCAATGCGCAGCCGGCACTCACTTTTGAAGGGGATATGCACCTTTATTTTAATGAAGCAGATGTTTATTTGCACCATATGCCCGCAGGCCATACCCGGGGCGATATCATCCTGTATTTTGATCAGGCCAAGGTGTTGGTTGTTGGCGATTTACTTTTCGCTGGCTATTTCCCTTTTGTTGATGTCAGCCAGGGTGGCAATCCAATGGGATTAATCAATAACCTCCACTGGATACTTCAAACCTATCCCGAAGACCTGACTGTGGTCGGGGGTCACGGCCCAGCCATGAGCATGCAGCAGTTGCGCGATTATCTGACGCAACTGGAAGCCAGTGTTGCCGCTATAGCCACCGCAAAAGCAAGCGGCCAGGGAATTGATGAGCTGAAAGCAAACCGAATCCTGGCCGAATGGGAATCCTTTGGTACTTTTTTTATTACCGAGGACCGCTGGATAGATATTGTGTATCCATTTGTGGAATAAATAGTAATTGGATTTTAAAACTTGCCGAATTTCAGGCTGAAGTTGGCGCTTAGTCCACGCAGTGCATCTTTTCTGGTATCAGGCAGGTTGATAAGGGAGGTATGCCTGTAAGAGGCACCGAATGAAGCCCGCATAAATGGCACCACATTTATTTCCAACTCAATGCCGGGTTCAATTACAAAGAAGGCATCCGAATCCCAAACAACAGGTTCAATATAGTTGTCGTTTACCCAATGTTGGTAATTCACATGGGCAATGCCTCCAGCTCCGATAATGATGGG
>CAYTUA010000285.1:0-4805 GCA_964440855.1 uncultured Lentimicrobiaceae bacterium | reverse complement strand
TTTTATGCCCAAATCATTCAGAATGGAAATCACCTGTGCAACAGCAATTACCTGACCACCTAACTTGTAAAGGTAATCATAATCCAAACGGATTTTTTTATGTTCAACTGGTTTGGGATAAAAGTCTTGTATTTCAGACGACACTTTTCCACCGGCAATATCTTGCATCAGCAGGGCCGCCCGTTTCAGGGCATACACTGTTATTTCGGGGTCGGTACCCCGCTCAAAGCGAAATGAGGCATCTGTTTGCAGCGCATGATACTTGGATGTACGTCGGATAGTTTTGGGATCAAAACACGCACTTTCGAGAAAGATGGCTGTGGTTGATTTGGTTACACCTGATTTGTGGCCCCCAAAAACACCTCCAATACACATGGGTTCCGATGCATTGCAAATCATCAGGTCATTGGCACTCAGCTTGCGTTCAACTTCGTCAAGGGTGACAAAATTTGTGTTTTGGGGCATTTTTTTTACAACAATTTCATCTCCTTCCACATAGTCAAGGTCAAAAGCATGCAAAGGTTGCCCGGTTTCGAAAAGCACATAATTGGTAATATCAACCACATTGTTGATTGGCCTTACGCCAATAGCCAACAGTCTGTTCTTTAACCAATCGGGTGAATCTTCAATTTGAAGCCCTGTGACGGTGAGGCCTGAATACCTGGGGCAGGCTTCCTGGTCTTCTACTCTTACAGGCACAAGCCTGTTTGTGTTATCAATTTTAAATTGTTCTACAGAAGGGAGTTGTAATGCACAAACGGATTTTTTGTTTCGGAAATTGATAGCTGCAGCCAGGTCGCGGGCCACTCCAATATGGGATGTAGCATCGGAACGGTTTGGGGTTAGCCCGATTTCAAAAATTGTATCCTGTTCAATATTAAAATATTCAGCGGCTGGCAGGCCAACCGGGGCAGTATCAGGCAATACCATGATCCCATCGTGCGAATTGCCCAAACCGAGCTCGTCTTCAGCGCAAATCATGCCTTCAGAAACTTCTCCTCTTATCTTACTCTTTTTGATTTCGAACGATTGATCACCTATGTGGATGATGGTTCCAACCTGTGCTACCAAAACATGCTGTCCTGCTGCTACATTGGGTGCGCCGCAAACAATAGGCAAGGGTGTGTTGTTGCCTGTATCAACAGTTGTTAGGGATAATTTGTCAGCATTGGGATGTTTTTCACAGCTCAAAACTTTGCCAATAACAACTCCTTTCAGTCCCCCTTTGATTGATTCATGTGGTATGGCATCTTCCACCTCGAGCCCTGTGGCGGTTAATATTTCAGCCACAACTTCGGGTGCCAGGTCAATATTCAGGTATTCTTTGAGCCAGTTATAAGAGATTTTCATAAACGATGAAGTGCTTTAAATTGAATATGCAAAATTAGGGATAAAATGTCAAACTGTCATGCAGGATTATGTGTTAACGGATATTTTCAACCTATGCGGCTCCAGTCAAAGGCCGACTTAAACTGCTTGATAAGCTGCCGTCTCAGTCCTGCATGTTCAGCTGACTGCAGGCGAGGGTCTGTCTCAAGCAGGTTTATAGCCAATTGTCTGCAATGCCGTATGAGTTTTTCATCTTTTAACAGGTTCCCCAACTTGAATTCTATTTGACCTGATTGACGCGTGCCCTGGGTTTCGCCCGGACCGCGTAATTGCAGGTCCACTTCAGCAATTTCAAAACCATCTGTTGTGCGTACCATGGTTTCCATGCGCTTGCGCCCGTCAGCAGTAAGTTTGAAATCGGACAACAAAATACAATAGGATTGCTCAGCCCCCCGACCGACACGTCCGCGTAATTGGTGCAATTGTGCCAGGCCAAAACGGTCGGCATGTTCTATCACCATCACCGAAGCATTGGGGATATCCACGCCCACTTCTATCACTGTTGTGGCCACCATTATGTGTGCTTCGCCACGGATAAAACGCTGCATTTCCCACTCTTTGTCTTCCGGTTTCATTTGGCCATGCACCTGACAAATTTGATATTCGGGACGCGGGAAATCACGTTCCAGGCTTTCGAGGCCTTCGGTCAGGTTTATCAGGTCGAGTTTTTCTGATTCCTTGATCAGGGGATAAACGATGTAAACCTGTCGGCCACTGGCAATTTCTTTTCTAAGGAATCCAATCATCTTAAGCCTTTGGCTTTGGTATAAGTGCATGGTCTTAATTGACTTACGTCCGGGAGGCAATTCGTCAATACGGGAAGTGTCCAAATCGCCGTATTGTGTCATGGCCAGTGTGCGCGGAATGGGTGTGGCCGTCATCACAAGAATATGGGGAGGAATACTGCTTTTTTTCCAGAAACGCGCCCGTTGTGCCACACCAAACCGGTGCTGTTCGTCAATGATTACTAAGCCAAGTTGTTTAAATACAACCGTTTCCTCTATCAAAGCATGAGTGCCAATAATTATATGCAAGTCGCCATTCAGCAGGGATTCGGCAATTTGTTTGCGTTTAGCAGTTTTGCTTGAACCTGTGAGCAGTTCGCAGCGAATATCCATATCCTTCAGCAGTTTCTGAATGGAGTTGTAATGCTGGTTTGCCAAAATTTCGGTTGGCGCCATCAATGCAGCCTGAAAGCCATTATCGATGGCCAACAACATGCTCATCAAAGCTACGATGGTTTTGCCGCTACCCACATCGCCCTGCAATAAGCGGTTCATTTGCCTAGCTGCTCCAAGGTCGGCCCTTATTTCGCGCATTACCCTTTTTTGGGCTGCCGTTAGTTCAAAGGGCAGGTGCTGATTGTAAAATGCATTAAAGTGTTCACCCACCTGACTGAATACATGGCCTGGCGTTGTTTGTTCCCTTTTCTTTTTTGTTCCGGCAAGCTGTAATTGAAACAGGAAATGTTCGTCAAATTTCAGCCTGTTGATGGCTTTTTGTAATTGATTGGTATTTTCCGGCAAATGTATATTGACATAGGCCTTTTGCCTGCCCATCAGTTTTTGTTCCCTGATCAATTGTTCAGGCAAAGTTTCGGGGATGGTTTCCTGAACCTGCGACAATAAGTTTTTAATCAACTTTACCAACTGCTTACTTCCAAGCCCTTGGTTTTTCATATTCTCCGAACTTGGATAAACCCCTTCCAGCGTTTCGCCCTGGCTGATGTCATCGGGATTGAAAATCTCAATATCAGGATGTACAAAATTGAACTTGTTGTTAAAAACAGAAGCCTTGCCAAAAAGCAAATATTTTTTTCCTGGTTCAAATTTGTCCTTTATCCATTTCAGGCCTTTAAACCAAACCAGTTCTATCTGTCCGGTATTGTCCGAAAATGTGGCGGTAATTCTTGTTGTGCGCGGAGTTCCATGCAGCTTCATATTTGATATTGTGCCACACAGTTGGTAGTAAGTGTTGTCGTTGTTTATTTCACCAACAGTATATATGCGACTCTTGTCCACATACCTGAAAGGGAAATAGTTGAGCAGGTCGTCAAACACGAAAACACCAGCTTCTTTGTTAAGCACAGCAGCCCGTTTTGGACCCACTCCCTTAAGGAATTCAATTTTATTGGCTAGTAAATCCTGCAAGATCTTTTTTTTTCGCTAAGATAGCAATGCTAGCCTGATTAATAAATAAAATTTCGTTACGAGATGTTCAAATACCAAGTAATAAGACCAACCGCAGATTTTTTTAATGAGGGAATAGTGAATTATTTCCGAAATAAAAAAATCGAGGACGGGTTTAGTGCACAGGTAGTTGGACATCGCAGTAGAAAATTTGTGAATTAATCAGGCTCGGGGTATGCTGTTTCACAAAAAAAAAAACACCTACTCGCAAGAAGGTGTTTTTTTAAAATTCTTGTCATCTTAACAAGATGGCTTAGTATTCCCAAAGGTCATGTTCAAATTTAAACATTTCCTTTTTTACGCGTTCCGATTCGAGCATGGCGTCTAAACCGGTCATATAATCATTGATAGCCCTGTCATACACATTGTCTTCTTTATATACGTAGCTGTCAAACAGCCTCTTCCAGAAAACTTCATCATAGGTGCGTCTTTCGGCTGAATTGTTCCTGTTAAAAACGGCTGCCTTGGCAAGGGTAGGCCTGGCTTGCTCGTATGAAACCCAAAACAGGGGTTGAGGAAACTCTTGATTGTTTCTTTCAACCATCATAACAGGGCACAGGGCAATAATGCGCACCATTAATTGCGAACGCTGCTTATCAAAATACCAATCTTCTTTTATCCTGAGGCGCATCACTTTTGTTGGGTCAAAAGTTTCGCGAATAACAGTATCATATTGTTCATAAGGGGGCTCGGCACGTGTAAGTGTTTCGATGCGCTCGTATTCAATTTGATCGATTATTTCCTGATAGCCAATGGGGGTAAGCAGTTCATCAGTGGGTGAGATGGCGTAAGCTGTAAATTCGCCAAGTTTAAGTCCATCCAGGATAACATTGATGAAACTACGCCAATTGTTGTGCGAATTGACCGGAAAATAGAATGGCTGGTTCATTTTTTGCCGGAAATCGATTTCGCGCCAAATGCGTTTTGACCACATCACATCGGCCCGCCTGATATGCGGAAATGCGATAGGTTCTTTATCAAGTATGCCATCATCAGCAAACAAACCATCCGACACGGGACGGTCGAATATCTGTGCTGAAGCCTCATTGCTTGCTCCAAGGAACAAAGCGAGGACAAAGGCGATGACGATGTATTTCTTCATAATTACCTCCAGAATTTTTTCTAATTTATTTGCAAGTTGATTGGGTTAAGTTGTCGAACAACCCCACCCGGTCCAACTGCCCTGATATTTTCAAAATAAATGCGTTGACCTCTGCGCGCATTGCG
>CAYTUA010000284.1:0-5012 GCA_964440855.1 uncultured Lentimicrobiaceae bacterium | reverse complement strand
TTACTTTTCCGCTGGGATAGTATTCGCGACGCAACTCAAGTCTGGCTATTTCGGCCACACTTTCCTGTATAACATCGTCAATGTATTTGGTGATTTTAGACAGATTACCCTTGCGGTCATAATCCTTGAATACCCCATGTCGCAAACCATGACGGTAATAGCCTTCGATACGGAGTTCGCCCGTTTCATAAAACCACTTCCAAACACCATTTTTTCTATTGTTGGCATCATATCTGTTAATGCGTTCGCGATCGGTAATAAATCCACGCTCGTAGGTGATGATTTCTATCACACGGCCATCTGTATCAAAATAGCGGGCGATCCCCTGCTCCAAACCATTTTCAAATGGAATGGATTTCAACAATTCTCCATTAATTGAAAAATGCTGCGTAAGGCCTTGTTTTCTGTCGTCCTCAAAATTTTCCCTTATGATTTCATCCGGCAGGTAAGTCACCCGTTGTCCATGACGTTTTCCTTCTTTGTAATTTATTTGAAGTGAAATATGCCCATTTTCGTCATAAAAGGACCACAGGCTGTCCAGTTCGAAATTTTTTCTGTTCCCTTCCGATTTTAAGGTACTATCAGGGTAATATGTTTTCCAGTATCCATCCGGTTTTCCATCAACCAAATAACCTTCGCTCGACAATCGGCCCTGATCATCAAACAACCTTACAAATTCCCCTTTTGCCTGTTCATTTTGGGCATGGGTCACAAGCACGAACAAACCAAAAGAAAGTAGTAATATGAAAACCTTCATATCAGGCATAAGTAGTGAAATTAACTTGAGGGAATTACTTTTCTGCCCGGGGCTATACGTTCTTGCCTGTCAATTTTATAAATATCGTCTTTCTTCACTTTGAGCAGTGTTTTTTCGCCTCCGGGAATGATGTAGTAATAGGTGGTATCATAAGCAACGCGCCCAAATTTCTTTGTCCAGTCAATGGCAGATATTTGGTAATTTTCTTTGGCATTCATTACAAACTTCAGGTTGCGGTTGTCTCCTGTTTCAAAAGATATCATAAGGGCATTGGGCTCAACCAATTCGCACACGCCGGGCGTATGTTTTTTGATGATGATTTGCTCAATAAACTGTCCGTTCTCAAAGCGTATTTTTCCCTGCGCCACCTTGGTTTCTTCAATGGTTAGATTCCGTTGCAAGGTAAATTTCCGCGAATTGTAAAACTGTACATCACGCAGGTCAATACCGTGCTCTTCGAGCTGATACTTCATTACCTGCGTAAAATATATGCTTTTTGAACAGGCTGATCCAAGCAGCATCATTGCCATTAAAAGCAGCAGGTGAACGATTGGTTTTTTTATCATTTTGACAAGTATTTTTACAAACCTAATTTTTCTGAAATATCAAGCATCCGTTGAATGGGAATGCGTGCCTTCTCTATCACTTTTGCATCCAATTCAATGGCAGGTTTCCCATTTTTGAGCGCTGCATACAGCTTGTCCAGGGTATTGAGCTTCATATAGGGGCAATCGTTGCAATTACAGGTTTTATCACTTGGCACCACCAAAAATTCCTTATCAGGTGATTGCTGCTGCATTTTGTGCAAAATACCACTTTCAGTGGCTACAATATATTTTTTAGCCACATCATTCGCCGTAAACTTAAGCAAAGCCGTAGTAGAACCAATAAAATCAGCCAATGCCAGCACAGGCGCCTTGCATTCGGGATGGGCAATCACCCTCGCATCGGGGTTGGCTTGTTTGAGTTTAATTACAGCTTCGGTGGTCAGTATGTCGTGTACTTCGCAGGTAGCATCCCAAAGTACCATATTGCGACCGGTAATTTTGTTGATATAGTCGCCCAGGTTTTTATCCGGGGCAAAAATAATCTTCTGCTCTTTTGGAAACGATTCTACAATTTGCACCGCATTGCCCGAAGTACAAATTACATCCGACATGGTTTTAATGGCTGCCGAACAGTTGATATACGAGATCACCAAGTGATCCGGGTATTTTTGTTTAAAGGCGGCAAACTCAACAGGTGGACAGCCATCAGCCAGCGAACAACCTGCCTCCAGATCGGGCAAAACAACCAGTTTTTTTGGATTAAGTATTTTGGCAGTTTCGGCCATAAAATGCACCCCTGCAAACACAATCACATCTGCCGTTGTTTTGGCTGCCTGCTGTGCCAAGCCCAAACTATCACCCACATAATCAGCTATATCCTGTATTTCAGGAACTTGGTAATAATGGGCTAAAATCACCGCATTTTTCTCTTTTTTAAGCTGCTCTATTTCCTTCAAAATATCCATCTTTGCTCTCTTTTTTCAATGCTTCATTTCTGATTTTCCGGTCAGGCTATTTTTTACAAATTTAAGGCTTTTCTTGGCGATGTTGCAGAACTTTTATCGTCAAACGCCATATATATAGTTTTATTAAAAATAATTATTTAATAATATATTAGCGCTGTTAATAGCTGTATAATTTTTGGACATATGTTTTGGATTTATCACTTTTCAGATTTTATAAACACAAAATTAACAGATATTTTCACATATATACTTGTAAAACAAATATATAATTTTTAATGCATATGATCAGGAAAGAGTATTTTGTTTATAAGATTGTGCCTGTTTTTGAGCATGAAATTGTTCATTATAGTTTGAAAACCGACTGATAACATCTGATAAAAAAAGGGCTTTTTACCCTATTGTTGATAAGGCATCAAAATGGCCTGTGTTTATGAATAGTTTGTAACAGCTATTAACAATTCAGTGAGCTTTGTTGTTGAAAACTGACATTTGTTTGACTGATAGTTCTTTATTTGAGCACTGGAAAAACCGCTGTTTTATTTAATGTGTTCATAATAAAGCTTTAAAATTGACGCTGCTCGAAAAAATGAATAATTTTGCATATAATTTTATCAACAAGCAAAAAATGACAATTACGATAGCTATAGCAAGTGACCACGGCGGATTTGAGATGAAGGCTTTTATCAAGCAAAAGCTTATAGACAAAGGATATGAGGTAGCAGATTATGGAACCAACTCCAATGAAAGTGTCGATTATCCTGATTTTATCCATCCGCTGGCCAAAGCCATTAACGAGGGCAAATACCTGCGCGGAATCATCTTGTGCGGGAGCGGAAATGGTGCTCAAATGACAGCAAACAAATACAGCAATGTAAGGGCAGGACTTGCCTGGAACAAAGAACAAGCTGTACTTACGCGGCAGCACAACAACGCCAATGTACTTTCGTTGCCAGGACGATTTGTTGATTTTGAAATAGCCTGGGAAATGGTAGAAGCTTTTCTCGAAACTGATTTTGAAGGTGGACGTCATGCTATACGCGTTTCTAAAATTGGGGATATAAAATAGAAAGATGGCTACTGATCAACATACATTTAATCAAAAAGCTGTGCTCATTGCTTTTGATGAGGAGCACCGCAGGAAGATAAATTTCAATATTGACCGCTATGACGAGGCAGTGTTAAAAGGCAAGGCCCGCTACGCTAATCTTGAATTGGCACGCCAAAGGGCAGCCAATATCAAGTATAAGTCCATTTATCAACTGGATAAATTGCTTACAGAGTTTGAAACCAACTTTACACGCAATGGCGGAAAAGTGATTTGGGCCAAAGACCATACAGATGCTTTAAGTGCTATTTTACAACTTCTTGAAGAAAGAAAAGCCAAAAAGGTTGTGAAATCCAAATCAATGACAACCGAAGAAATAGAGCTGAATGAGGCATTATCAAGTAAGAACATTGAAGCCATAGAAACAGATTTGGGTGAATACATTGTGCAGCAGGCAGGCGAAAAACCCTATCATATTGTAACGCCGGCCATGCATAAATCCAAGGAAGATGTAGCAAGCCTGTTTCATGAAAAATTTGGATTGGATCCACAAAGTAAGCCAGAAGCAATTACTGCTTATGTAAGAAAAAAATTGCGCAATGATTTTATAGAAGCTGATGCAGGCATCACCGGAGCAAATTTTTTGATTGCCGACATTGGCGCCATTGCACTTACTGAAAATGAAGGCAATGGACTGATGACAATGGCATTTCCTGAATTGCATATTGTGGTGGCTGGAATCGAAAAAATCATACCATCCCTTGAAGACCTGGATTTGTTTTGGCCTTTGTTGTCAACTCATGGCACGGGTCAGGCCATGACGGTGTACAACTCCATTGTGAGTGGCCCGGTAAAGGAGCAAGAAGGCAAAGGCCCAAAGCAAATGGTGGTGATACTGCTTGACAATGGCAGGACAAAATTATTGGCTAAAACCAAACAGCGCTTAGCACTCGGGTGCATTCGTTGTGGAGCTTGCCTGAATGTGTGCCCGGTGTATAAAAATATTGGCGGCCACAGTTATGAAACCACTTACAGTGGCCCGATTGGATCGGTTATTACACCACATTTCAAGGGTATGGACCAATTCAAGCACCTGAGTACAGCATCTTCCTTATGTGGGCAATGCACGGAGGTATGTCCGGTGAAGATACCCTTGCATGAGCTATTGTTGCACAATAGAAGTGATGCGGTAAAGGAAGGGCATACCAAATTTGGCGAGCGGTTTTTGGTAAAATCGTCCAAAAAAGTACTGATGAAACGCAGTTTGATGGACATGGTTGGTTCTTCCACGAAAAATATTGTGGTAAAATATTTTATGGGTAAAAGTTGGGGAAGCCGCCGGCAAATGCCAAAATTTGCACCCAAGTCATTCAACCAACGCTGGAAAGAAAGCGAGCAAGCTAAAGAACAGTTAGAAATAGGGGATAAGGAATAAATACGATCCGGTGATCTCTGCGGTTTATGTTTTTTCTTTGTGGAAGCGAGAAGACCGCACAGAAAATGATATCCCTTTTGATTTATGATTTACGACTTAAGATTGAAGATTTTTGTGCGATACATCTTAAAATCAATCTAAAATGAGATTTGTCCACGGATTAGCACGCCTGCCTGTCGGCTAGGCAGGGATGAGCACGCTGGGGCTTCCTTGCGGAAGTTTTATGGTCCACAGATTAGCACTGATTAGCACAGAGGGCTTC
>CAYTUA010000283.1:0-3073 GCA_964440855.1 uncultured Lentimicrobiaceae bacterium | reverse complement strand
TCAACCTGGCCGATCCCTTAAAACTGAGGTTCAACCTGATGGAGATACACCTCGAACTGCATACCGACAACAATATCAATATGGTGGATTTTGGTAGCTGGGCCGAACAGTTTATGCGTGATTTTGACGAAATTGACCACTACCTCGTTGATGCTGCCAAACTGTTCGACTACCTGACCGAAGCCAAAGCCATCGAGTTGTGGCATCCCGACGGAAGTCCCCTAAGCACCTACGAAAAGGATTACCTGGCCTTTTACCGGTCGCTTATCCATTACTACAACACCTTAAGGGAGAGACTAAACGGCAACAATACCGCCTATCCGGGCATGCTCTACAGAGCTTTGGCCACAGACGAAACCCAATATTTTTTAAAACAGATACCAACAGAAAAAATCCTATTTGCCGGCTTCAATGCGCTCAGTCCGGCCGAATCGGGGGTTATTTCCAAACTACTTGATGGTGGCAGTGGAGAAATATTATGGGACTTAGACGCCTATTTTTTTAAAGAAAACGCATTTGGTGAGCACGAAGCCGGGCTTTTTGCGCGCCGTTTTTTCAAACGCAGGCCAAAACTCCAAACCCGGTGGGTGGGCAATAAACTGCTTGAAAACGAGAAAAAAATCACCCTTACAGCTGTTCCCGGCCATGTGCTGCAAGTAAAAGCATTCGCTGATTCTTTAACGCAAAGTCTGCATGAATCTGGCTTCCAAATGGAAAAAACCGCCCTTGTGCTGGCTGACGAAAGCCTGCTGGGCCCGGTGATCAATTCCATTCCCGATGAGGTGGGAAGCTTTAATATTACCATGGGACTGCCCTTTCATTACAGCCCGGTTTACCAGTTTTTGCAAATGGTTTTCGACCTCCATCTGGGCTCATCTAAGAGCAAGGGGTCGAATGAGTTTCAAACAAAGCTACTACTTAAACTGCTGGGGCACAACCTGTGGCATTCAATGCTCGAAAGCAGTGAGCAGCAACAATTGAATGCGTTGAAGGCAGGCCTTTTAGCCTCGGGTAGGCTTTTTAGCAACCAGGAAAGCGTTCTCGGGTCAATTCCTGACGGGCCATTTAAATCTGTTATCAGCAGGATGTTGGCGCCCTGGCAGCAAAAGCTGACCACCTGCTTTCAGAATCTGGATGGTCTGCTTAGCGAACCAGCTGCCCTGCTCCTCCGCCAGCCCGAAAGCCATGCCAACATTTTGTTGTTGAACCACCTGAGTGCTGCCGGCAGAATTATTTCGCGACTGCAACCGCTCCTGCATGACAAAGACCATTTGATCGACCTGAAAGGCTTGCGCAAACTGTTTGTACAACTGGCACCTTCTGTTGGGGTATCGCTCTATGGTGAACCTCTTCAAGGACTGCAGATTATGGGGCTGCTCGAAACGCGAAACCTTGACTTTGAGCGGGTGTACCTGCTTTCGGCCAACGAAGGCATTTTGCCTGGCAATAAGCACAGCCAATCGCTTATTCCATACGATATCCGGCGGCAGTTTGGCCTGCCCTCGCACCACGAAAAGCAAGCGGTTTATGCTTATAATTTTTTCAGCCTGCTCAAAGACTGCTCCGAAATGCATGTGTTTTACAACAGCGAACCCGATCCGCTTGGTGGGGGCGAAAAAAGCCGCTACCTCCTGCAGATTGAGCATGAGCTGTGCCGCCTCAACAGAAAAATAACGCTGGCACAGTCGGTTTTTACTTTTCCACTCAAAACTGCTATGGCTCCAACCGCCATTTCAGTGGAAAAAAGCGTCGCCCTGATGCAACTACTTGAAGCAAAGGCAAAAAGCGGCTTCTCCCCTACCAGCCTGGCCAGCTATATCAAATGCCCCTTGCAGTTTTTACTAAAGGACCTGCTCAAAATTGAAAGCCCCGACGAACTGGACGAAAGCATTGGCATGGATGTTTTGGGGACGGTGGTGCACGAAAGCCTCTACAAATTATACAAACCCTTCCTGAACAATACATTGAACAGCGGTATTTTTGATAAAATGCTTAAAGAGGCTGACAAAATATTGGAAGAAACTTTCAAAGTAGAATATAAAAATGGTGAAACTGCTTTCGGCAAAAACAGGCTGATAGCAGAGGTAGCCGGCAAGTTTGTCACGCAATTCCTTCAATATGAAGCCCGTGAACTGCATACAACAGATATGTTATTGCTGGGATTGGAAAGCAAACTACAGCACCAATTGCAAATTAACGGCCGTGAGATTTTGCTCAAAGGCACTGCCGATCGCATCGACAGGCGAAATGGCACCACCCACATCATTGATTACAAAACCGGCAAGGTTGAAGCAAAGGAGTTGGCGTGCCAGGACTGGGATGAATTGGTCAGCGATGGCAATAAAGCCAAAGTACTCCAGCTGATGATTTATAGTTATTTGTACCTGAAAAACAATCCGGAAACAGACGTCAGCCAAATCGAAGGCAATATCATCAGCATGCGCAAGCTGAGTGAAGGCATGATGGCAGCAAAATTTCCCGGTGAGGGCTTTGATGTGAAAAATGCCGAAGGGGTTTTGGCTTCGATATTGGAAACTATTTTTGACCCGGAACAGCCATTTGGGCAAACCAGCCAGCTGGATACATGCAGCTATTGCGATTTTAAGGATATGTGCCAAAGGCACAATGAGTGATTTGGCTTGACAGTGCTATCAACCACCCAATTTGGATTATTTTTTAGGTGCGTTAAAAATGTTTTGATAAATGCTGGTTTTAGCTTAGCATCGAGGTTCACCTATCGCTTTGTGGGTCTTTGTGGCTTTGTGGGAATTCTGTTTTATCCCACAAAGGACCTGAGCACCACAAAGAAAATCAGCTGTACTGTTTGAGAGTGAACTGCAGTAATAATTTGCGGTAAACGGGTATATTGTGACAAAAAAAGCAGAAACCAGCACATGCAACAAGAAAACCACCATTCAACTTTACCTTTACTTATTCTAAAACAACTCCATGAGGCCAAATATTAAGATTAACTTCTTGAAAAACAGATTTATAGGCTGGAAACATATCCGCACAAGGAAATACCAATAGCTATCATTATGTAGTTTTTTCTATGTGTCCTATGTGCCTATGT
>CAYTUA010000282.1:0-5973 GCA_964440855.1 uncultured Lentimicrobiaceae bacterium | reverse complement strand
TGGCTTTCAGGGGTAACTTACACGCTAATTTTTCCATTAGTGCACAAGGTGAAGAAGTTGTCCTAAGCAGGCCAGATGGCAGTATTATTGATGAATATCCTCCTTTGCCATTGCCTGTGGATGTTTCTTATGGCCGGCAAGCTGATGGCACAGACAACTGGTTTTATTTTGACGAGCCCACACCGTGGTATTCGAACACCACCAATGGTTATAACGAAATTATGCAGCCACCGGCTTTATCGCATTCAGCAGGTTTTTATGAAGATGGATTCTTACTTAGCATTTCCCATCCCGATCCGGAAGCAAGCATACTTTACACAGTAGATGGCTCTATTCCCAGTCCTGACAACATAGGAGGCAATACTTTTCAATACAAGAATCAATTTCCTGAGAACCCTGGTGATGAATTTGGCAGTTTCCTATCGATGCAGGAAGTATCATTCGAATACGCAGAACCACTGCAAATTAGCGATCCTACAGAGATGCCAAATACAATAAGCATGGTAGCTGCTACTTATTCTCAACAATGGGCACACTTTCCGGATGTTCCCATAAAAAAGGCAAATGTTATCAGGGCAAGGGCATTCAAGGAAGGTGCGTTGCCAGGAAGCATAAAAAGTGCTTCCTATTTTATTGACAACCAAGGACGAAACAGGTATGAATTGCCTGTAATTTCGATGAATACAGATGCAAGCAATCTATTTGATTATTATGCAGGAATTTGGACACCAGGTGTTGATTTCGACTCATGGCGTTTAGATTTTCCTAATGACCCTGTTGATCCCGGCAAACCAGCTAATTACCATCGTAAAGGACGCGATTGGGAGTATCCTGCGCATTTCGAATATTTTGAAACAGGAGAACAACAGGCTGTTCTAAGTCACGTAGTAGGGTTTAGAATGCATGGCGAATGGGGACGATCAATTCAGCGAAAAAATACCAAACTTTACGCCAGATCTTCATACGGAGCTGCTACCTTCAACCACTGCCTGTTTCCCGGGCAATCCCATGATGATTATAAAGTTTTTCTTTTGCGAAACTCTGACTGGGGATCCACAAATATGCGTGACCAATACATGCAATACCTTGCTGGAGATATTGGTTTCGAAACCCAGGATTACCGTCCGGTAATACTTTTCGTAAACGGCGAATACTGGGGATTAGGCATACAGCAGGAGCGATATGATGAGCACTTTATGCACCAAAAATATGGGATTGAAGAAAATGAGTTTGATCAAATAAAAGCAAGAAACGAAGTGGAACATGGTGATATATTCCACTACAATTATATGCTTTCTTATATCGAAAATAACAGCCTTGCTGCTGAAGAAAACTACGATTATTTCGAGACGCTTGTTGACATAGAAAATTTCACCGATTACTGGATTACCAATATTTTCTTTGGCAATAACGACTGGCCATACAAAAACATAAGGTTGTGGAGAAAGCGCACACCCTATAGCCCAGATGCAGGGGTTCATGATGGACGCTGGAGATGGCTTATGTTTGATCTCGACTGGTGTTTCGACATACTCTTAGCTGGAAATGTGCTATTTCACACTACATCGTCTGAAGAAAACGGGTCAAACAGGCCAAACTGGTCAACCTCAATCATAAGGGCTTTATTAGGAAATGAGGAATATAAGCAGTATTTTATTACCCGTTTTTCAGATCTTTTGAACACAGATTTCCATCCCGAAGTTACATCGAAAGCATTGGAAATGTTCAGGGAAAAACTTGCCCCTTTTATGCCTGAGCATATTGAGCGATGGAAATCAATGAGCAGTTATCAAAGGTGGCACACGAATGTTGACGGTATCAAAACATATGCTTTACAGTGGCCGGATACTATGTACCGTCAATTAAGGAATAGATTTGAACTGAATGAAAGCCTGCTTGTAAACCTTAAAAATAATGACCCTACAGGAGGATTTATCAGGTTGAATACCATAAACATACCAGATTCAAGCCTTCAACATGATGGCACTTGGCAGGGAAAATACTTTCGCGGAATACCTATGAAATTTGAAGCTGTTGCAAAGCCTGGTTATGTTTTTAGCCACTGGTTGGGGCTGCCTGATGCAAATAGCCCACAGCAAACCATTAGCCCGGAAGGTGATTTACATATAAAGGCTTTTTTTGAATTTGTTGGAGCTCCTGAATTATTATTTTTCTGGTACTTTGATACACAATTACCCAATGACCAACCACTTGAGAATATTACTCCGATATTTAGCCATGCTCCGAATGCCATGCTCCATTATCAGTCATGTCTTGAAGGATATCCCTTCTTTCCAGGACACCCCAATTGGCGAAAAGCCTCCATGGAAAGGCGCAATGCCCCAACACCCATCAACTACCTCCCCGAAGCAAACGACAGCATTCCGTACAACGAAACAGCAATGCGGGGCATACAGGTAAAGCAACCTTTTGTTGCAGATGAAAATGAAAACAACATCATTTTTCACTTGCCTTCCACCGGCTATAGGGATCTCACTTTCAGGTTTGCTGCCAAAGATGAGGGTGCTGCTTCGCATCTTGTGGCCGATTACTGCCTGAGCGAATCCGCTAGTGAGTGGAGTAATGAAGGCCTGAGCACAAGCAATCTGAGCCTGGGGAATGAATATGCAATGTATGAGTTGGACTTTTCCGGTGTTGGTCAATCAAACAACAATGCTTTTTTAAAAACACGAATCAGGTTTGCCGGTCCAAATATGTCGGCAGATGAAGGCGATAGGGTTACATTCAATAATTTCAGTCTTCACGGTAATCTAATCACTGCAATCAGGGAAATGGAGAATACAAATTTACATACCGTCGTTTCAATCAACCCTAATCCTTTCACTGCAACAGCCACAGTTAGTTTTACAATAAATGAAAGTGGGCCGACGCGGTTGCTTTTGTTTAATATATTTGGGCAAGTCGTCAGCACCCTTGTTGACGGTTATTTGGTGACGGGCAGTTATTCAAATACTTTTGATGCTTCCATGCTGTCTGCCGGTGTTTACTTTTTGCAACTTCAGCATAATGACCAACAGTCAACACACAAAATAATCCGGACAAAATAGTTTTGTTTTATTCCTCCAGATCGTTTTTGTCAGCCACAAGCTTATTGTAAATTTTCTTACCACCGTAAGCTGCACCCAATGCCAACAATATGCCTATACCATTGCCTATTGGCGCCGCCCCGCCAACTGGGCCTCCGCCTGCACCCGGATCTTCGGGTGGGTCAGGCGGGCCTTGTGCCAACAAGGCTGAACTTATTATAAGAAATGAGGAAATCATACATGCGGTTATAAATCTTGTTTTCATGGCTTGGTGGTTTTTAGTAAATGATTAACCTGGTTGTAAATACATGCTCTCCGGAGGTGATCCTGGCGACAATCACACGCGTTACCTCACCGGCATGCAGCACAGTGGGGCTATTCAGCGAAAGCCTTTCGTTCAGGATGCGGTTGCCCAGCACGTCGAACAGCTCTACCTGTGCCATCTGCCCAAACAATTGGGGAGCGCTGATATAGACATATTTGTCGTGCGACCAAACGTTCCAATTGATTTGGTTCATGGCATCTGTTCCCAGCACACCCATGAAGTGGAGGCGGAAGCGGTCAGGATCATATTCTTTTTCGTGGTCGAAATCATAAGCAGCTTGCTCCATCAGGTTCACCATTTCGTTGAGCAGCATGTCTTCGAGGAAGATGGTAACCCCATCAATAAAGCTATCCATGCCACTGGCTTCGAAAGTGATCCTTCCGCCTTCGCTCATTTCAAAATTAAGCGGTACGATGGTTGTTTCGTTGGTCAGGGGCAAGGCGTTGATGGCATATTCCCTGTCCTCCATAACCGAGTAAAATTGGGGTGCTGCGCCAAAACCTTTCAGTTTGAAGGCATCCATTTGTCCATCAAAAGCCGCGGTGGCATTTTCGTGGAAACGCACAAAGGTTTCATCATTAGAGTTGTCCGCAATGGCCAGCATTCTGAGCGTATTATTGGGTAGTTCGTTGTTTTTATAAAAAGCCTGTGCATGGTGGAGGCGATTGGTGGCAGCAATGGTGATGGCTGCCCCTTCGCCGCCTGCAACGGTTTTCTTTATAAAGGCCGATTGGCCTACAGGGAAAATTGCCGGCTCGGGTACCCCATCCGCAAAGGTGATGTAATTGCCTGTGGCTGCATTGAAAAAGTAAACAGCAGCATCGTAACCGGCGGGAGTAGCCCACTCAAGTGCCGAAGGGTAGGGGTTGGGGACCACGCGCCAGGAAGTGTTAGGAAGGGGCGTCATTCCCAGTGTCTTTGCCGGTAAAACCACATCGGCCGCATTCATCTTTCCTCCTACACTGTAAGGGAAGGAACCTCCATCGTACCAGGTCAAATAGCCCTCCTTGTTGTTGATGGGATGGTTGCCCGAAGTGATTTTATCCCATGCCTGATTGGCTGCATCGAATTGCCACAGGTGCGAACCTTCGAAAATGTTGCCGGCCACAAAAGTGCTGGCTTCGTCCATGGGCACCGAAACCAGGTGGTAGCGGTGGGTAGTGGCGTCGATTGATCCCCCTGTAAGCGTACGTTGTACGGTGCCATCCACCTGGGCGGTGCCGTGCATGAGCGAGCCGCCGTCAGCAATGACCAGGGCGGCAGGGTTTGGTGTGGTTAGGGTGCCGTTTACGGTAAGCCATTTGTTGTCACCTATAGTCAGATCAGCACCAGGCATCACATTCAGGTTGTTGGCCAGTGCGGCGGTATTGTCGGTTTGGGTGATGGTGGCGTTGCCGTCCCAGATGGTTGTGTTGGTGGCTGTAGACCAGTCCATATAGACAGCCCCATCGATTGCCCCACCATATTGTGACCAACCTTTATTCTCAGAATAGACTCTTTCAAGATACATGCTACTAAAGTCGTTACCTATATATATGTTTGGGTCAATGTAGTTTTGAGGAGGCTCAGTGCCAGCGTATTGTTGTGTACCATTCATCATTGGTTGAACGAAGGCAATCCCAGCAACAAGATTTGGGTTGTCAATTCTAGCTTGAATCTTCAATATAGAAACCCATTCTGTTGGAACTTCATTAAACCTGTTAAGATTTGTTGCTGGATTATTATGATTTGCCAAATATGCAATATTCAAAACAGGTTGACCAGCATACGAAGTTATGGTGACGACATCAATACTGTATTTTTGTTGGTTAATTGGATATGTTCCAATCAATAAATCTCCCTTTTCAATTAAAAAATTACCTCCAATTTCATCAGGATCCATCTCAAAAGCTAGTTCATTTAAGTAAATATTTGCTTGGCCAACATACAAGGGTGTATTGGGCACATCTGCTTTTACCTCAATATCGAATGTTAAAAACTGGTCATAATCATAAAGGTAAATAATCTGGGGATTTGCAAACCGAAAACTCAACTGCTGTGCAAATCCAGATGCAGACAGGAGCATAATTGTTAAAAGTAAAAGAAGTCGTTTCATGGGTTTTTTGTTTTTGGTATGTTTTTATATTCTTTTGTATCTGATGTTACATGGCTATATCAAGTATTCTTCTGTCTCAGGCTATGAGGGTGGCCTTTGGTCACCTGTCCGGGTTGGCTTTCCTGTTTTGGTTTGTTTATGACTTTCATTAGACCGCATGTATTTATCACAAGCCTCTTAATTATCCAATGAGTTTCTGTTATTGCAACAAATATCTAGATATAGAAGTTTGTTTTCAATACATAATGAGTGAACTATCCTTTTGGGTTCGTGTTTGGTGGTTTTCAACAATTAGTTTTGTCCATTGGATTTATTTTTATTTTTTCTTCATTTCTTTTCACGGTATTAGTGCCTCATACAATGTGTTGGTGATGCCAGTAAGCGGGTTCACTATCCCAAAGTTTGCCGCCCACTTGCTGAAATCGAGCACGCTCACCTGTCCGTCCATGTCGGCATCGGCTTTGTTATAAGTTCCGGTGATGCCAAAGGCTGAGGCCCAATCGCTA
>CAYTUA010000281.1:0-6801 GCA_964440855.1 uncultured Lentimicrobiaceae bacterium | reverse complement strand
TTTACTGAAAACACCAGCTCACGGGGCACTGAAAACGAAACGGGTACCGGGCTTGGCCTTGTACTTTGCAAAGAATTTGCCGAAAAATTAAACGGCTCCATAAAAGTTGAGAGCAAGCCTGGCGAGGGTAGTAAATTTATACTTATCTTGCCCCCTCCAAACTAAGACCCAATACCTAAAAACACTAAAATGAGTGCCAGCCTCAACAATATACCGCATTTTCTGGTATCTTCGCCACAAGCCATTCTACTCACCAACACAGAAAACCGTTTGCTGTTTTTTAATCATGCAGCGGAAAAACTTATAGGTTGGAAGCAAAAAGAGGTATTGGGGAAGAAAACCCTGGATTTATTGGTTCCGGATGATCAACAGGCAGATGCAAGGCGGATTCTCGAAATTATTTTAAAAGAAGGATACTGGGAAGGATTTTTTACCATTTTGAATAAAGCCCGGGAAGAAATTACCGTTAAAGCCGCTTCTTCGGCTGCCCGCAACGAAGCCGGGGAATTAATTGGTTTTATGACCATTGTTACCCACTCCCCTGAAAGCCTGATCGAAGCGGAAAATGAGAAAAAGCGCCTCAATCAACTCAAGGCCATCCTCGATACCATTCCGGCTTATATTTTTATCAAAGATTATAATGGTCACTTTCTGATGGTTAACAAGACCATGGCTGACTTTTTTGGGGAAAGCCCTGATAGGGTAAATGGAAAAACAGACCTGAATTATGGTGCGTCCGCAGCGCAAATGCAATCCTATTTGCAAACCGACCGGCAAGTAATTGAAACAGGAAAGCAGTTGTTTATCCCCGAGCAGCAAATCCAGCGTGCTGATGGCAGTATGGCCTGGTTGCAAACAGTAAAGATGCCCTTTGAATTGCCTGGATTGGCCGGCGAAAAGGTCGTACTTGGTATTTCGACCGATATTACAGCCCGCAAACAGGCAGAAGAGAAGTTGAGGCAAAGCGAAAGTCAGTTCAAAGAGCTGATCGAGGAGTTGCCCGATATTATGCTGGTACACCAGCAAGGGACTATTATTTACGCCAACAGGGCTGCCCTTGAAGCAGTTCAATATACTGAAGAAGAGTTTCTAGGAACCCATGTGATCGATTATGTACTGGAAAGCGACCGGGCACTTGTTTTGAAGAATTTTGAAAAACGTGCAAAAAATCTCCGGGTCGAAGATTATGAAATAAGGGTGGTGCCCAAGGACAAACAATTGCGTACAGCCATCGTGCGCACAAAGGACATCCTTTTCGACGGAAAACCTGCGGTCATTACTATTCTCATTGATATTACGGAACGAAAAAGAGCTGAACAGGTATTGGCCGAAAGTGAAGAAAAATTCCGCAACCTGGCGCAGTCTTCGCCTTTTGCCATCATGATTTATCAAGGCGACAAATGGGTGTTTACCAACAAGACAGGGGAAGAGATTTCCGGCTATACAGCCGAAGAGCTTTACCAAATGAATTATTGGGACATTGTTACAGACGAATACAAAGACCTGATTCAGCAGCGTGGACAACAAAGACAACAAGGCAAAGGCGTTGAGCACTCCTATGAATTCAGGATACAACGCAAGGATGGAAGTGCTGTGTGGGTGCTTTTAACAGGAACGCTCATTCAATTCAATGGCAAGCCGGCAGGATTGATTTCTGTGGTGGATATTGAAAACCGCAAGCAAGCGGAGCAGAAAATTGCACAGGGCAATAAACGGATGAATACCATACTGCGCACCATTCCCGACCTGATGTTTGTAATAAACAGCAAGGGAAAAGTGCTGGAGTTTTACAATCCGGATGAAAACAGATTGCCATTGAGGCAGGAAGATGTTGTGGGACAAATGCTTTACGATCTTGTTCCAGCGGAGGAGGCTGAGCGCCATTTGAATATTTATAAAAAATGCCTAAGCGAAAAGACAACACAGACATTTGATTATCAACATTATAACGAAAGGCTTTCAGCCGTATTCGAAATAAGGGTAAGTCCCCTGGGACCAGATCAGGTGTTGGCGATTGTTAGAAATCTTAGTGCCGAAAGGCAAATGCGTAACGAAATTGAGTATTTGAGTAGCATGCAGGCACTACTTACCAAACTGGGTAACCGCTTTATCAATATCAGGGCTTCGGAAACGGAGGATGCTGTGAACGAAGCCATGGCCGAAATAGGTCAGTTCACCGGTGTTGACCGCGTTTACCTGTTTGATTACAACTGGGAAGAAGAAATTATGGTGAATACCTTTGAATGGTGTTCGGAGGGCACTACCCCTGAAATTGAAAACCTGAAAGCCGTCCCCAACCACTTGGTGCCCGAATGGGTGCAGGCACACCTGAAAGGTGAAACCATTGATGTACCCGATGTGTCCAAACTTGAGCCTGATGACAATTTGCGTTCCATCCTTGAACCACAGGGCATTCAATCGCTTACCACTTTGCCCATGATTTATGAAGGACATTGCCTGGGTTATATAGGGTTTGATTCGGTGAAAAAAGTGCGGTCCTGGTCCACAGATGAATTGGCCATTCTCAAGCTGTTTGCTGAGCTGCTGACCAATTTGAGGGTGAAGGGGCAAGTGGAGAACAAACTGCAGGAAACTGAGGCCGTCAACCAGTTTATCACATCAAATATTATAGATGCCATTATCCTGACTGATGCCAAGGGAAATTACAGCTATATTTCACCTTCACACAAAACCATTACAGGCCGCGGTGAGGAAGTGCTTGGCAGAAGCATAGTTGAACATGTGCATCCCGACGATCTGGAGAAAGTGATTTCGGCCATTCGTGCAGGGCGCGATAAGAACTTTGAAAACAAAGTGGAGTACAGGTATTTACATCCTGAAAAAGGCTACGTTTGGTTTGAGTCGGTGGGTAAACGCCACTACAATGCCCAAGGTAAACTGCTCGGCCTGATAACTACCCGCGACATTTCATCGCGCAAAAAGTTTGAGCAGGAGTTGCTGCGGTTGGGACGTGCCGTTGAGCAAAGCCCCGTTTCAATCATCATCACGGATATAGACGGCAATATTGAATATGTAAACCCCATATTTACCGAAAGGACGGGCTACAAAACCGAAGAAGTGATTGGAAAGAATCCACGCTTTTTGAAAACAGAATACAACACAGCCGAAGAATATCAACACCTGTGGCATACCATCAAATCGGGCAAAACATGGCGGGGCGAATTGTGCAACAGAAAGAAAAACGGTGAATACATCTGGGAAATGTCCAATATAACCCCTGTGATGGACAGCGAAGGGCATATTATCAATTACCTCGCTGTGAAGGAGGATATTACCGAAAAGAAACAACTCATCGACCAATTGATAGAAGCCAAGGAAAAGGCGGAGGAGAGTTCGCGGCTGAAAACAGCTTTCATCAATACCATTTCGCATGAAGTGCGTACACCCCTCAATGGCATCATTGGCTTTTCGGGCTTGTTGGCCGATCCGCAGGTTGATCCCGAAAGTAAGGCTGAATTTCTACGCAATCTGGATGAAAGCAGCGACCGCTTACTCAATACGGTATCGGATATTCTGGAGGTGTCAATGATTGTGTCGGGAAACAGAAAAGTGAAACCTAAGGCCTTCAACTTGATTGACTTGCTGGAGCAAGTGTATGAAAAGTATAAAGCCGCTGGCGAAAAGGCAAACAACAGCTTTGAACTGAATACGCCACCAAGCCATCCCGATTTTGATCTTTATTCTGATCCCGATGCGGTGAAAGCCATCTTGACTGAACTCCTTGAAAATGCATTTAAATTTACAAATGATGGTCACATAGAGCTGGGTGCCGGTTTGCAAGGCGATACCATCAGGATTTTCGTAAAAGACACAGGAATGGGCATAGCCCCGGAGCGACACAAGCTTATATTTGACTTTTTTACGCATACAGGCACTTCATCCACCAGATTGTACGAAGGCAGTGGCCTGGGACTTTCCATTGCCAAGGGATTGACCGATCTGCTCGAAGGACGGATTGACCTGCAATCAGAACCTCAGAAAGGTACGCAGTTTACCTTGCTGTTGCCAAAACACCTCTCAGGACAAAAAATGAAGCCGGAGGAAACAGTGAAAGTTCAATTATCGCCTTTAAACAGGAAAATTCTGGTAGTGGAGGACGAAGATATGAACTACCTTTACCTGAACCGTATCCTGAGTATGAACCAGTTGAATGATGTAATCCGCGCTTCGAACGGGCAGGAAGCCATTGATAAAGTGAAACAGGAGGAAGATATTTGTTTGGTACTGATGGACTTGAAGCTTCCGGTGATGGGCGGCCTCGACGCTACACGGATTATAAGGGAAATAAATCCCGGCCTGCCCATTATTGCCATCACGGCTTATGCCATGGATGCCGACAAGCAGAAGGCCTTGCAAGCAGGTTGTGCCGCCTACTTAAGCAAGCCTTACTCCAAAGAGGAATTGATGAAGTTGCTCAATAAATTCCTCGGCTGAGGAGCTTTTGCAGTTTCGCGCGTTTTTTTCTTACATTTGACACCAATTATCATCAACCTTTTAAGCACATGCTGATTATTGGTATTGCAGGCGGCTCAGGCTCGGGCAAAACTACTGTAGTTAAGAAGATTATAAGGGCATTGCCCGGAAGTTCAGTATCGGTAATTTCGCAGGATGCCTATTATCGGGATAACGGACACCTAAGCCAGGAAGATCGTAAAAAGATCAATTTTGACCACCCGTCTTCCATTGAGTTTGACCTGCTGATTGCCCATATGGATCGCTTGCGCAAAGGTGAAACCATTCCCATGCCCATTTACTCTTATATCAGTTGCGCCCGTTCCGAGGAAACAATTCCTGTAAAACCAACCAAAGTGGTCATTGTGGAAGGGATTCTTGTTCTGACGCATGCCGAATTGCGCAAACGCATGGACATAAAAATTTACGTGGACACCGATGGAGACGACAGGTTGATGCGCATTATTACCCGCGATATTGAGGAAAGGGGACGCTCATTCAACGAAGTGCTCAAACATTATGAAAGTTTTGTGAAACCCATGCACTTACAATTTATTGACCCGACCAAACGTTTTGCCGATATCATCATACCGCAGGGAGGGGCCAATCAGGTGGCTATTGACATTTTGGCCTCGCGAATAAGGATGAACCTTCAACATGAATAATCAAATCTGACTGACATGAAAAACATACAGCTTGTTCTGATATACATGGCCTCGTTGCTTGCACTACAAATGGCCCTGGTTGGTTGCAATAAATCAAAAGATGAGGTGACCAAACCTGAAATCTGGACTTATTATGCAGCCCGCCACGGATTGATCAGCAATTATTCAACCTCTCTCGCCATGGATCAGGACCATAATATGTGGATAGGCACTGAGTTTGGTGTTTCGCATTTTGACGGGGAAAATTTTACCAATTTCAATACGCCACAAGGGCTTGTTTACCATCACATTATAAAAATTGCAGTGGATGAGGTGAACAGGGTGTATTTCGCCAGCCCGTTTGGTGTTTCGATGCTCAGCAATGGAAACTGGATGACTTACAATGCCGAGAATTCGGGATTGAACTACAATTATGTATTCGATTTGGCCATTGATGCAGACAATGCTCCCTGGTTTGCAACCGGAAAAGGGGTGTCGGTAAAGAATGGTGAAGAGTGGATAAGCTATGAAAAAACAGAGGGCACAAGCCTGGTGCACAATGTGGTAAGGAGCGTTGCCGTGGATGAAGACAATAATAAATGGTTTGGAACTGAATTTGGCCTTTCGGAGTTTGACGGAAATGTATGGCAAACCTATCTGGCCGAAAACCCATCTGCCGACTTTGTGCTCGATTTGTTTTTTGACAAACAGGGCAGTTTGTGGATAGGAAGCCTTGCCGGGGTTACCAGGTATGACGGCAGCACCTTTACCGACTATGATATGAGCAGCGGGTTGGTTTACAGCAGTGTGCAAGCAATAGCCCAGGACCAGGACGGCAATATGTGGTTTGGTACCAATTTTGGGGCATCACGGTTTGACGGAACTACCTGGAAAAACTATACCACCAACAATGGCCTGCCCGATAATTGGATTACAGATATTGTTGTGGATAACGAGAACCAGGTCTGGTTCGCAACCAAAACCAAAGGGATAGCTGTTTTAAACATAGTACCATAACACCTAAAAACTCTTACTTGGTGCTTTTTTTGAACAATATAGGGTGTTGGCTGTTCGTAAAGCACTTATTTTTGCAAATTATCAGATATAAGGAACTTATTATATGAAGAAAAAAGTAAAATCGCCCTGCCAGCTTATTTGCACTTACGATTCGGACAATGTTTGTGTTGGCTGTTTTCGATCAACAGCCGAAGTAACCAATTGGGACAATTATACAGAGGATGAAAAGAAGCAGGTGCTTCAAAACATTGCCAAAAGACGCGAAGAGAAGGGTGGAGGGTATTACGGATTTGGCTGATAAATCGGTCTTACAAAAAATGCCCCGAGGCCAATGGTTTCGGGGCATTTTTTTTTTGACATAGAGAATTATACAGCCTGGTGTTCTTTTTTCACCCTGCCGCGTTCATCAAGGAATTGCGGCAATGCATAGGCGAAGCCCCTACCTTTGTAATTCACTTTAACCAGGTCGTTGCGCCGCTTGGTGAGCTTAACAAGACATTGGTTAATCTTGGCTTTGGCCTTTTCCTCGGTTTCGTAGATACCTGCGTTGGTGGCTTTTTCCTTCACCTGATTAAAGATGGTTTTGCTGGATAAAGCCCTGCCGGTTTCTTCGATACCCTGGATGATCATTTTATCCCAATCCGAAAGCGGATAAGGTTTTCTCTGG
>CAYTUA010000280.1:0-2747 GCA_964440855.1 uncultured Lentimicrobiaceae bacterium | reverse complement strand
TCCACATACTGGTATCACTATCTTCATGAAAATGGTTCACATTCACATCGGGAAATGCAATTTGGCCGCTTGGGTAGGGGTTGTAATTGGTAAAGTTGCCGCTCAATGGGTTATATACCGAGAACCCATTTTTTGTACCAAGCCAGATAAGCGAATCCTTGCTTTGGTAAATGCAATAGACCATATTCTCGGCAATAGATTTTGGGTTCTCAGGGTTGTGCTGAAACGTTTGCATGCGTTGGCCATCATAGCGCACAAGCCCGTTGTCTGTTGCAATCCAGATATATCCATGAGCATCCTGAGCTACATACTTTACCACATCCGAGGGCAACCCATTTTCTTTTGTAAAATGCCTGAAGTAAAGATTTGGCTCCTGCTCAACCTGTGCCTCCTTAAAGCTTACCTGACCATACACATGGCAATTGATAAAAAGTAATATGATGGGGATAAGCCGCTTCATACAAATTATTAAACTGGTATGCACAAATATACGCAATTGATTTATGCCCATAAGGCACAATTCGCAAATGGCCTGTTTCGGTTAGTGGTTGGTTATATACGGTGCAATGATCAATCAAAACATAGAAAAAACCAACATGGCTTTCACCAACTATCCAAAATTTTCCCTATTGCTGTTCTCCAACATCTCCCCACAAATAAACTCCGCTGCTTTTCCATCACCAAAAATCTCTGGAAAACCGGCTGGCGGATTCGATGAAAACTTTTCATAAGCTGCGACGATACGCTTTTCGTCTGCATCGGTGATCACAGCCGCGCCAACTTCCACAATTTCTTTCCATTCGGTTTCGGGACGCAGGATAATGCATGGTTTTTTAAAGAAATAGGCCTCCTTTTGCACCCCGCCCGAATCGGTGATAATCATGGCCGCCTGCTGCTCCAGCCTGATCATATCCAGGAAGGAAACCGGCGGGATGATCTTGATTTGTTTTGTTTGGGTGATTCTTTCGTATAATTCAGTGGTTAAGTTGCTTTTCAGCATTTTAGCGGTGCGTGGGTGCAGTGGCAAAACGAGGTCCATGCCGCTGTGCGAAACAATTTGCAACAAAGCTTCAAATAGTGCACCGAGCCGGTTGGGATCGTCAGTATTGTTGTTGCGGTGAATGGTGCTTAGAATATATTTGTCGGGAGTAAGCTTGTTTTGCGTCAAAACCATAGAACTCTCAGCGGCCATATCCGAAAAATAGAGGCTGTTGTCGTACATCACATCACCGCAATGGTAAATGGCCGGATTGTCGCTGCTGAAGGGGGCTGCGCTGTCAGCATTGAAGCCTTCGCGTATCAGGTTATCATAGCCTGTTTTGGTGGGCGAAAACAGCAGGGTGGAGCAATGGTCGCACAAAATGCGGTTGATTTCTTCGGGCATCGATTTGTTGTAAGAGCGCAAACCGGCCTCAATATGTACAATGGGGACGTGGATTTTGGAAGCAGCAACAGCACCCGCCAATGTCGAGTTGGTGTCGCCGTACAACACGATGTAATCGGGTTTTTCTTTTACAAGTATGTCCTCAATGCCCTCAATCATGCGCGCTGTTTGCTTGCCATGGGCTCCCGAACCTACTTGCAGGTTATAGTCGGGCTGGGGAATGCCAAGTTCGCTAAAAAACACCTCCGACATATTTTCATCATAATGCTGGCCTGTATGCACAATCACTTCAGTAATTTGTTTGGAATAGTGGGTTCGGATGGCACGGCTCAATGCTGCTGCTTTGATAATTTGAGGCCTGGCACCGATAATGGTTACAATCTTTATGGACATGGTATGTGTTTAATTGCTTGTTGGTTTGAATTATTTAGATAAGTCCTTCATCGGCAAAACTATAGTAGGCATCGTTTCCGACTATGATATGGTCGTGCACTTTGATATCGAGCACCTTGCCTGCCTCAGTCATTTGCTTGGTCAGTTTGATGTCGGCACTGCTGGGCCTCAACTGTCCCGATGGGTGGTTGTGGCAAAGGATCAGGTGGCAGGCATTGCCTTCCAGGGCTATTTTAAAGATTTTTTTAGGATCGGCCACTGTTCCCGAAACGCCTCCATCGCTCACATTGGCCACACGAATAACATTGTTGGCCTGGTCGAGCAGGAGCACCCAAAATTGCTCATAATGCAGATCGGCGAGGTGGGGGTAAAAATGCTCAAATGCATCGCGGCTGGAGGTGATTTTTGGCTTTTCGAGCACATCGGCATAGCGCCGGCGCTTGCCCAATTCCAGTGCAGCCACAATGCTGATGGCTTTGGCATGGCCAATCCCTTTGAAGCGTATCAGGTCGTTTACACTTTGGCGCGACAATTCAATCAGGTTGTCGTTGCTGTTTTTCAAAATCTTGCGTGATAGCTCCACAGCCGAATCATCGGTGTTGCCGCTGCCAATCAAAATGGCAATAAGTTCGGCATCGCTCAGGCTGCTTTTTCCTTTTAACAGGAGTTTTTCACGGGGCTTGTCATCCTCGGCCCACAGGCGGATGGGTATTTTTTTGTTGTATTCAGCCATGGAATGAATTGTTTTTGCGAAAATAGCAAAAAGCTGCTTGCTGCTGTATGCAAAAGAAAACGGGTTTGTTGTAGGTCATTTATTTTGTTAAACAAAAAGCCTCTCCTGCGATGCAGAAGAGGCCCTGATATTTTGAAATAAAAGAATGCCTAAGCCAGTTTGGCAGCAAAAATTGCTGTTTTCGACTTGAGGTTGCCTGCTTTATTTTTATGAATGATTCCACGTTTGGCAAGCTTG
>CAYTUA010000279.1:0-2792 GCA_964440855.1 uncultured Lentimicrobiaceae bacterium | reverse complement strand
ATATTTTGATCTTACCTTTGTCGTTAGCTTCCTATCAAAACGCAACCCGATGAACACTAAAAATTGCGCACTTTCAATTGCTGCCTTAAGTGCAGCTATTTTGATGACATCTTGCCTGAAACAGGACGATGTGTATCAGGTTTCACCCGTCAATTCCATTTCTGATGCTTTTAAACAGTATTCTGCTTTTGATACCAATAGCTATTGGGTTTATCAAAACGAATTATCGAAAGATCTGGATACGGCCAGGGTATTTTCTGTTTTGGCCGATACCCGTCATCATACAGATGTTAAAAATCCGGAAGGGTTTCGTTATGAGGCACTTGAAATAAAATACAGAAGTGGTGAAACGGGAATCGTTCGGACAGAGATTACAGCCGGCTACAAGCCCTCAACAGATGAAAGTATGAATGAAAGCCTCCGTTTATATTTTGCGAATGGGCGTTATTTCAGAATTTTGATGCCTCAGTATCCGATGGGGCAAACCCAATTATTGGGCATCAACGAGGGCAATTACACCAATCTGGCCCTTATGGATAACTACACTTTAAATGATAAGAATTACGAGTCTGTTTTTCATACCCAGGTAAAGGATTATCAAAACGGGAACGATACCGTGGTTTTGGAGTTTTTTCTGGCCAGTGGTTATGGCTTGATCAAGTATCGCATACAGGCTGCTGACACAACTGCTGAATGGACTTTGGTTGATGCCGGACCCATCATACTGGAAGAGTTGAGGTAGAGGCTTTTAAACAGCATAAATTCTTTAAAAAAAAAGGTTGCCTGCAAAAACAGACAACCTTTTTGATTGATAAATCAATTCTATTTTCTAGTCCCTCAAAACTTTCAGTTTGGTTTCGAGTATGGTCAGGTCATTTTTTGCACGCTTGATCTTTTTTTCATACTCCGCTTTCATAATATCGGCTTGCTTGCTGTTGGCAAAAAAGCCGATATTGTTTTCCCAAAGATTGATTTCATCGCGCAGTTTGGCTATGCGGTTGCTCAGGTTCATACTTTCGCGCCTGATGTGGTCGCGTCCGTCGGGCCTGTCCTTTATCGTTTCAATCATACCTTCGTATTCCACAGCAGTCATTTCCACTTCACTCACTTTCATTTTCTCGAACAAACTGTCGAGGGCTTTACGGTATTGGGCCTGAAGCTGGTCTTTTGCCTTGATGGGCACATGGCCAATTTCCATCCATTCGCGCTGGAAGCTTTTGATGGCCTCCAGGTTCTTTACCTTATCCTTCAGGTTTTCAGAATTGGTGATCCGCTCGATCAGTTCTTTCTTTTTAGTCAGGTTTTCAGCTTCATTTTCACGAATATGGCTAAAAAATTCTGATTTGCGTTTGAAAAAGGTATCGCAAGCCGACCTGAATCTTTTCCAAATCCTGTCAGAGTGCTTTTTAGGGACGGGGCCGATCTTTTTCCAGTCTTCCTGCAAGCGTTTCAGGCTTTCGGTGGTGTTGCGCCATTCAGTGCTCTCCATTTGGGCTTCTGCTTGTGCACAAAGATCAAGCTTGAGGTTGTAATTCTCAAACTGTTGTTCTTTCAGCTTTCCAAAATATTCTTTTTTATTATCGAAAAAGCTGTCCATGCTACCTTTAAAGCGTTTCCAGATTTCATCATTTTGCTTTTTAGGGGCTTGTCCCACAGATTTCCAGACACCAAAAAGCTCCGAAATCTGCCTTGTCCTGTTTTGCCATTGCGAAATAGAATTGGGCATTTCAGCAATCAGCTCTTCAATTTTGTCGCAAAGTGCAAGCTTGGCTTCGTAATTGTGTTCTTGCTCTTTCTGTAACTCATTGTAATGCTCACGCCGACGTTGGTTGATCTGGTCGGTTGCATTTTTGAAACGATCCCAAATCTCGTCTTTTTTGTCCTGCGGAACGGGCCCGATTTCCTTCCAGTCATCGTGGTATTGCTGGAGCATTTTAAATGCCTTAACCACTGATTTTTCGAGCAGCAGTTCTTCGGCTTTTTCGCACAGCTCAATTTTCGATTCCAGGTTTTTCTTCATGTCCAGATCACGCAGCTCGCGGTTAATCTTTACCTTGTCGAAAAACTTCTCAACCAAAAAGTGGTAATTATTCCACAAGTTATTGATTTCGCCTGACGGCACAGGGCCCGATTCTTTCCATTTATCCTGTAGAATCTTGAATTCATCGTAGGTTTTCTTGAGTGTTTCTTCTGATGAAATCAAAAGTTTGAGGTTCTCAAGTATGCCCAGTTTTTCCTTTAAGTTGATTTGCTTTTGCTTTTCCAACTGCTCGTTGAAGCGGGCTTTGTTCTCTTTATACTTACCGAAAGCAGACTTAAACCTTACTTCTAATGGATCATCAGTATGCTCAAACGATTCCTTATCACCACCTTCTTCCAAAAACTGCTCATATTCCTTTTCTATATCCAGTTTGTTCAGTTGCAGGAAACGTACCTTTATGGAGGCTACTTTGCTTTTGATCAGTGACAAATCAGTTTCCATAACTGTTTCTTCGAGCATCTCGACAAGCTGTAGCTTGTTCATGCTTTCAAGTATATTCATCTCATCATCTTCCGATTCGTCATCCTCATCCTCATGTGATGCAACTGCTTGGTTTGACGCAATCAATTCAGCAATTTCGTTTCGCTCACTTTTGGTAATCAGTGGCTTTGCCTTGCTTTTGGCAGCCCGTTTTTCTTTCTCCGGCAGCTTGTCGGAAGCAACCAGTTCAAGAATTGCTGCTTTTTCGGCATCCGTAATCAGCGACTCTGCCGTGGTTTCCTGTTCAGATTGAACCACTGCTGCTTCCTCT
>CAYTUA010000278.1:0-4914 GCA_964440855.1 uncultured Lentimicrobiaceae bacterium | reverse complement strand
CCCCAACCAGGGCGGGAATGGCATTGATAGCCTCGCCCGATGCAGGGCTTGTTGTCCCCACTGTGGTGTGAAGCCCAAAACTGAGCTGCCCCGGATAGTTAACCGATGTCTCCCTGAAAAATACCAGTGGCAGGTATTGCCCTTGCATATTCACATCAAAAACGGTTGAATCATATTGACGGGCAACGCTTTTCCAGTCACGCATTTCATAGGGTTGCGGAAAATCGGGCATTTGGTCGATGCGGGGGATATTGATTTGCTGCCCAAGCAGGCATAAAGGCATCAGGATAAACAAAGTAAATATTCCTTGAAGCGATAAGTTGTGATAGCTCATATATAAAGGTTTTTTAAAGAAATGTAAAACTAATCATTCTGTAATCAAAGGATGTGTAGCCTGTTCGCATAATCATATATAGTATTCTCGAAATCAGCATGGGAATTATTGCATATGATGGATGGGTCGAACGCCATTTTTAGTAGTTTTACAGCATAGTTTGCTAAAGATGTGAAAAGGCACATAAGCAAGCAGGTTTTTTTTATTAAGGTTGAGCCCGTTCGGAATGGATAACTTAAGTAAGTGGGTTTTTTTGTTTGTGTTCGCAGTTTCGGTCGTTTGTCTTCCGGCTTATGGCCATGCCAATGCCCAATGGCACGTGAAACAAATCACCAATGAGGATGATTTGTCAAACAGCGCTGTCAATACCATTTATCAGGATGCCAGTGGTTATATGTGGTTTGGCACATGGGATGGCCTGAATCAGTATGATGGCAAAAGCATCATTTCTCATTATCCGGCCTTATTTGATGAAAACAAGATAAGCAACAATATCATCTGGCAAATACTGGAAGATAGCCTGAATGGTTTGTGGGTGGTTACCGAAAGGGGCATCAACCGATATGATTACGAACGGAATGTATTCGAGAGCTGGTTCGACAAATCCTCAAGCATTTCCACCAGGGAGGGCAGCCTGCAGGCAAGTCTGGGGCCGCACGGAAATGTGTGGGTAAGTGTTTACGGTCAAGGGCTTTTTCGGTTTTCAGATTCCATTGCTGATTTTGTTCCGGTTGCCATTCAAGGGCTTGCTCATGAACAGCAACAGCTCATAACCAATATTTATGGCTTTAATGGACTGATATACCTGCTGCATGAAAATTTTCATGTTTCGATTTTGCAGCCCAATGGAAATTTGATCGATGAATTTAAGATTGATTTTTGTAATCCCAATGAGGAATTCAGGGCAAACCCCAGTTGGTTTTTCCACATAAAGGGGCAGCCTTTTCTGGCCTTGCCTTCCACAAATGGTGGCCTTTGGGTGATAAACCTGAATGACCAAAGCCATAAACTTTTTCGGGATGAAAACTTTGTTTCGGTTGTAACAGCCTTGCATCCGTTGCAGGAGGAAGGCCTTTTGCTGCTTGGAATGGACGATGGTAATATCCTCACCCTCAACATGGCCGGCAATAATACATTTGAGGTGTTTCTGGTTGGCCCTGACATGCCTGCAAACAAAAGGGTTAAGATATGGTCTATGCTGAAAACAGACAATTTGCTGTGGGTGGGTACCGATGGTGAAGGTGTGTATCGTGTTGATATGCAGCCTAAACAGTTTAAGAATATTGGCTTTGGGAGTCAGGAGGAACGCAAGATCAACCATAAAATAGTAAGGGAAGTATTCGAGGATAAGAGTGGCAACCTTTGGATTGGGACCAGGGGCAATGGATTAAATATGATTCCAGCCGATGGCTCATCAACACGTATTTACAATACCTCAAATGGCTTGTCGAATGATGCAGTTTTGTCCATTGCCATGGATCATAACAACCATTTATGGGTGGGCATGGATGTGCAAGGTATTGATATAATGAACCTTAAAACAGGAAAGATAAGCCATTTCCCTGATGATCTGAAAGGTGCCGACGGATTGAGTATCGGACCGGTTTACGCTATCTGTGTGGATGCTTATGGTATGATATGGTTGGGAACAAGTGGCACGGGCATATTTGGTATACAGTACTCGCTAAGCGGAAACCAATATCAACTGGAGAAATTGGTGCATTTGCCCGGCAGGGGCGGTGCTGATGACCTGCGCGGGAATATTGTGTTTTCAATTGTTGAAGAAAAACCCAATATCCTGTGGATTGGGACACGACAATCAGGTTTGCACCGCTATAATTCACTTACCCGCGAAATGCAGTTTTACGGGCAGGCCACAGCAAACACACCTGGCTTGAACAATCCTGATGTTTTAAGCTTGCTGGTTGGAAGGGACCGAACGCTCTGGGTTGGTACCAGCGGTGGACTTAATTCGATTGATCTTTCGCGGCCTGACAGACCGGTCGATTTTTTTACATTGACCGAAGGCCTGCCGAACCATACCATACATGCCATCCTGGAAGACAACCAGGGCGATATCTGGATAAGCACCAACAAAGGCCTGAGCAGGTATCTCAGGAAGGAGGCCCGTTTTGTGAACTATAACAGTGGCGATGGGCTATTAAGCAATGAATTTACTGACGGGGCAGCTTTTCATAATGCAACTGTTGACCGGCTCTACTTTGGAGGCATCAACGGGGTTGATTGGTTCTATCCATCACAAATTGACATTTCGAACGACAACCCGGAAGTACTATTGACTGCTTTTTCGCTTTTTGACAAAAAGATTGAACCTGGTGATGAAAATAATATCCTGAAAAGCCATATTAATTATACGGACAAAATTATCCTGAACCACAACCAGAATTTCTTTGGGGTTGAGTTTACCGTCCTCAATTACCACAATCCGGTGAGGAATAATTTTGCCTACAAACTGGAGAATTTCAATATTGACTGGGTATATACAGGCAGTCAGCGGCTTGGCAATTTTACCAATGTTCCTTATGGCAAATACCGACTGCTTATACGGGCTACCAATGAGGATGGTTTTTGGTCGGACAATGTTAAAACCATCAACATTACCATCAAACCACCTTTCTATCTGACCTATATGGCATTTGTTGCTTATTTCCTGCTTTTCGCTTTGCTGGTGTATCTCTTGTATAAATATCAAACCAACAGGATCAGAAAGAAACAAGCTGCAGTTTTAGAGCAATTGAGACAACAGAAGGAAAAAGAACTGAATCATTATAAATTTGAGTTTTTTACCAATCTTGCCCACGAATTTCGTACGCCATTGACCCTGATATTTGCTTCGGCGGCAACACTTATCGGTAAAATTACCGAACATCAGAACGACTATCCATTGTACCGTAATGTTTATAACAATGCGCGCCGGATGCAGCATATGATTGAAGAGTTGCTGGCTTTTCAAAAACTTGATACGGGCAACGAAGCCCTGAGCCTTAAAGTAGTGGATGTGGTTGAATTTGTATCCAGAATCGTAGATGTATTTATACATTATGCAAATGAAAAGGAGCTGGAGCTAAATTTTGAACCTGAGGAGAATGAGCTTTTTATGGCCATCGACAACGATAAGATGGAGCGTATTCTGCTCAATTTATTGAGCAATGCCATCAAATACACTTCCCCGGGTGGCAGTATTACTGTGGTTTTTCGCACAACCCAAACCCATGCGCACTTCCTTGTTCAAGATACAGGAACAGGCATTCCAAAAGAAATTCTTCCCCGTATCTTCGATCGGTATTTTCATTATAATCCCCTGGAAGCTGACCAGGTAAACCAACCAAAAAGCTCAGGAATTGGTCTGGCTTATACCCATAGCCTGGTGCAATTGCATCATGGTGAAATTGAAGTTGACAGTGAACTTGGTTTAGGGTCGGTCTTTAAGGTTGCCATTCCATTGAAAATTGACAGCAAAAAGCGTGACTCCAGCTTCAGGTCGTCACTGGGGCCTGTACGTGAACGCCTGTTGGAGAGCATTGTAGAAGATTATTTTTTGCAGCAGGATGCCGGAAACGAAAGCAGCAGCTTGGCTGGCAGCAAGGTGTCGAATTACAGGATTCTGATTGTTGAAGACGATCTGCAATTGCTGCAATTGTTGCAGGCATTGATCAGCGAGAACCATGAAGTGGCAACTGCCCAGAACGGACAGGAAGCACTGAACCTTCTGCGTGAAGAGCGTATTGACCTGGTTGTTAGTGATGTGATGATGCCCGTAATGGATGGCTTAACTCTTTGTAAAGCAGTCAAAACGGATGTGGTTACCAGTCATATACCTGTAGTGTTGTTAACTGCCAGGTCAGATAATGAACACCTGATTGAAGGACTCGAAACAGGCGCTGATAGTTATATTACCAAACCGTTCCATCCAAAGCATTTGCAATTGAGCATCGAGCGGCTGCTGATTGCCAGAGAGCGCTTAACGTCAGTATTTGAGCGTAAGATCGGTAATCAACTGGAAGATGATGTACAGCATTTGTCGGAACGTGACCGAAAACTGCTGGACAAGGCTTTTGAGTTTATTGGCGAACACTATTTCAAAGATGGTTTGAATGCCGATCAGCTTGCAGATCATCTGGCCCTTAGCAAAGCCCAGCTTTACCGTAAAATAAAAGCCATTACAGGATTAACACCTCACGGCCTTATTAAGAAGTACCGCCTTTCCAAAGCCAGGGAAATGATTAAAGACGGAAAATACAATATTTCAGATATCGTATTTATGACGGGTTTCAACAACCGTGCCTATTTCTATCGCTCATACCGCGAACAATTTGGCGAAACACCAGGCGAAATGAACAAATCGTCCGGCACAAAACAGGCTGAATTATAGGTTGTGGAGCGTGATGGTGCATACATTTCAGAATAGCTAAAGAGAAGGCCTTAATCCAACGTTCAAACCATTCATTTGCAATACGCAATAGAATTCACCTATCAAGCAATTTCTACTGAAGTCAATCATCTCCCGCTAAAACTTCATCCCCAGCTGCACAGCAAACGTCCTCGGCGGCCCCACATCG
>CAYTUA010000277.1:0-2698 GCA_964440855.1 uncultured Lentimicrobiaceae bacterium | reverse complement strand
CGGCCCCCATCATGAAAAACCCAATTGAATCAATTGGATAGCCAAGCGATAATTTCTTCATCCATGGGATCGGTGCGCGGACTGAACGAACGTACAAGTTTCCCATTTTCGTCAATGAGGTATTTCTGAAAATTCCAACTTACTTTTGAATCTTCAACCCCGTTTAGTTCTTTGGAAGTAAGCCAGCTGTATAGTGGGTGCTGGTCTTTTCCTTTTACCGATATCTTTGACATCATCGGAAAGCTTACATCATAGGTCAAAGTGCAAAACTCCAGAATTTCTTCATTGGTGCCGGGTTCCTGACCCATGAAATTGTTGGCCGGAAATCCTATGATTATAAATTTCTCATTTCCATATTCCTTATATAAGGCCTCAAGTTTTTCGTATTGCGGCGTAAGGCCACATTTGGAAGCGGTGTTCACCACCATCACCTTTTTGCCTTTAAGTTCCGAAAGAGCATAAGCATTGCCATGGATATCCTCTACAACAAAATCATGCAAGGTTTTTTGGGCACTCACACTCATGGTGAGTAAGATAGCTGTTAACATCAATGTTGTCTTCATAATAAACGGTGTGTTTTTTTGTTAATGACTTTATTTAAACAGCAAATGAAAGAAATTGTTTGAGACAAGTATGATTTTTATGCTTTTTTTAACTTCTCGTAAAGCCCATCTTTGTAAAACAAAAAGCCGTAAACAGCTGTTTGATGACCATTTTCGACTATTCAAGGACTTAAATGCACTTTTTTGATAAAAAAAACCAATTATTTGCTTGCCAAATAAAAAAACTTGGTAATTTTGGTAATTAATTACTGAATAATCGCCATGTCGAAAATTGTCACTCTTACAGAAGCTGCTTCCATTGCATTGCATGGAATGATTATCGTAGCCAAGGCCGATAAAATGGCCAATGTCATTCAAATTGCGGAATTAACCGGCAGCTCACGTCACCATGTGGCCAAAATATTCCAGCGATTGGTCAAGGACAACTTTTTGGAATCGCACCGGGGACCAACAGGGGGATTTACACTCAAACGCAATCCTGCCGAAATTACCTTGCTGGCCATTTATGAATCCATCGAAGGAAAAGTGGAAATTACGCAATGTCCGCTTGATAAAAGCATCTGCCCATTTGGCAAGTGCATCATGGACAATGTTACCCGCAAAATGACCATCGATTTTAAAAAGCACCTCGAAGCCCATACCTTGGCTGACTATTTATAACCCCTTTTTATAACCGTGTATGCGTTTATTGATAATTTCTATATTCAAAAACAAGTAATTAATTACCAAATATCTTGTATAAATAAAACCAGTCGAAATGAAAAAAATGATTAAAAAGTACAGCCTGATCCTTGGAATTGCATGGCTGTTTATCCCGAATGAATCCTTGTTTGCACAGTTTTCGCTGAGTGGAGAATTGCGGCCAAGGGCAGAATACCGCCATGGATTTGGTGGATTGGTAACAAATGATGCTGAGGCTGCTTTTTTTGTGTCGCAGCGCAGCCGTATCAATGCCAATTACAAACACGGCAATATCCGCTTTGGTATGAGTCTGCAGGATGTGCGTGTTTGGGGCGATTTGCCGCAACTTGCAAGGGCTGGTAACAGCCTGATGATGCATCAGTTTTGGGGCGAGTATTTTTTTACTCAAAAGTTCTCAGTCAAATTTGGACGGCAGGAATTGGTTTATGACGATGCCCGTATTTTTGGCAATGTTGACTGGGCGCAACAAGCCCGTGCGCACGATGTGGCCCTGTTCAAGTATGAAGCCAATTTCAAACTTCATATAGGTATGGCATACAATCAATTAGCAGAAAACAAAACAGGAAGTAATTATGATATAGCCGGTTATAAAAGCATGCAATTTTTATGGTATAACCGAAAAATGGGCAAGCTTGAAATGAGTGTATTGCTGCTGAACAACGGCCTGCAGTACGATTATGCTGAGAATGGGGTGGATACATATAAAACTGTTTATAGCCAAACCTTGGGCGGTCGCCTGAGCTATGCCTTGCAATCCTTCACTTTTCATACAGAGTCCTATTATACCACTGGTAAAGATGCCAATGACCGGGATTTGGACGCTTACCTGCTTAAATTGGGTGGAAACTACCACATGGAAAATGGCATTGGGTTATTAGCCGGCTGGGAGCTCCTCTCAGGAACGGGTCAGGACAAAGATGTTTCAGCAGATGGTTTTTCCAATCAGTCGTTCACACCCTTTTATGGCACCAACCACAAATTCAATGGGCATATGGATTATTTTTATGTGGGCAACCATGCCAATTCGGTTGGCCTGAGCGATTTGCATGCCGGATTCACCTACAGCAAAGCCAAATACAGTACACGGCTTGTAGCCCACTTTTTTAACGCTGCCGCCACCATATTGAACACTGAAGGAAAAGCCATGGACAATTCGTTGGGCACCGAAATTGATTTTTCTGTCAATTATAAATTGGCTGATAAGCTTACCCTGTCAGCTGGCTACTCCCAAATGTTTGGAGCCGAAACACTTCAACAGCTGAAAGGTGGCGATTACAAAGCAACCAACAACTGGGCCTGGCTGATGCTCACATTTAAGCCGGTTTTTTTATAATCCACGGCTAAGCAGCTTACATGTTTAAATTCAATTTTTAAAAAATTAAATATCAATTCATTAAAATCTAAAATATCATGATTATCAATAAATTTGAACC
>CAYTUA010000276.1:0-2825 GCA_964440855.1 uncultured Lentimicrobiaceae bacterium | reverse complement strand
TAGCCGCAGGTTTAACCACAATATAGTTTTCGACAATATTGTAATCCAGGTTGCTGTTTTTAAGCACGGCTTTCATGGCTTCATCCAGGCCTGCAGATTGCATGCTGAGAGTGATTTTTTGGTTGATGTTGCCCTCAGCTTCGTGAAAAATAAAAAGCAGCTCTGCTTGTTGTGCAATTTCATTAACAGCCTCATAAACAGATGCATTTTCAAGATTCAGGTCCACTAATTTATGTTGTGAAAACACGGAGGCTGACGCTTGAACCATGCCAACAAAAGTGAGTAGGAGAAAAATTTTCATGCTTAATGCAATTAATTTCAGCGCTTGCCGCCCCGGCGAAAAGTGCTGTCGAAGTTTTTTATTCATACTTTTGTACTATTGGTTATTAATCAATTGCCGTATTTATACCACTATTTATTTGCGTTTTGGTTAATGGCTTTTCCGGGGAATGTTGCCGCATTTCCCGGTTTTTTATTGCACAATAACCTGTTTGTCTTTTATTTCAAAATCAACCTGTGCAGCGTCACCAATCAAACGCAATAAAAAACTAATGTCGCGCGAGTTTTCCATAGCACCGCTGAAAAGCAGATCGGATGCCTTTTCATTGGCAAAATGTATTTCAACATCGTACCAGCGCTCAAGCTTAACAGCCAAGTTGCTCAGGCTTATTTTATTAAAATGTAGAATTCCTTCTCTCCATGAGGTATATAACCGTGTATTCACTTCATTAACAAGCACTTGTTGGCTACTGTTGTCAATCATGGCCATTTGCCCTGGTAGCAGTGTGTGTATTTTTCCTTGCCGGTTTTCAATAGATACAGCCCCTGTTACCAATGTGGTTTGCACAAACCCATCATCGTTATATGCTGATATATTGAAGGATGTTCCCAAAACATTGATGGTATTGCCGTTGGCCTCAATGATAAAGGTTTTGTTTTCATCAGGCTGCACCTCAAAATAGGCTTCGCCGCTTAGCTTCACATGGCGGACATCATCAGCAAAGGCAACAGGATATTCCAACTCGGACATTGCATTCATCCACACCTTGGTCCCATCGGCCAGTTGCAGCTGGTAACGTGCACCTACCGGAACTATTAACCGGTTCATTTTATGAGTATTAAGAGAATTATTATCTTGCTCATAGCGTAATAATTCACCAGGGGTATTGGTGATTTTTACACCTGCTTCAACAGGCATGTTATGATTATCTGCTTGGTCAAGTTCCAGGCTGTTGCCATCCGAAAGCACCAGTATGGCTTTGTGATGGCGCTCTGCAGTGGCTGACTGCAACATGATGGTGGATTCCTGTTTTTGTTTGTAAAAGAAATTTAAATACCAGCCGAAGCCTGCAAGCAAAAGCAACATGGCAGCATAGGCAACAATGGTATAGGTAAGGTTTAGTTTTTTCAGTCGGGCTGTTTTGCTTTGCAGGATTGCGGCGGCAAGTTGCGGTTTGTCTATTGTGTTTTGGTACAGATATGTCCAGTAATGCTTTTTTACCTGATCCATAAAACGCTGGCATTCTTCATCGTGGCTGATATGTTCGTCAAGCCATTGCTTCAATGCCTCAGTTTCTGCCTGAGACAGTTTACCAAGGGCTTTTTTAGCCAGGAGGCCAAGCACCTCATCAGGTATGGCTATCGGGTTTTCTTTGATGCTCATGATATTATAATGACAAGTTTATGATAGAAAACGGGTGAGTTCAATCAGCTTTTTTTTCTGTCGCTGTAGTAATTGTTGATTGCCTTGCTGTTTTTCAAGATACGCAATGCATTCTTAAGGTGAGTTTTAACGGTGTTTACTGAGATGTTAAGTTTTTGTGCGGCAGCCTTATAAGGTTGATCAGCAAAATAAACCAACTCAAAAACTTTACGGCTTTGTGGAGGTAATTCGTCATAGGCCGTTTCAAAAACCTTCAGTTCTTCCCTTTGCAAAAGAAAGTCGATGGCTTGCTCCGCAAGGGCTTCCTGTTCGATATTTTTTTCGCGTTTTTGCCTTGTTTTCAATCGCCCCGTATAGTTAAAACAGGCATTGCGCACCGAAATGTGGAGGAAATGTTTATAAGAACTATTGACTTTTTTGTAGTGCTTTTCTTCCCAGAATTTGATAAACACTTGCTGAACAACATCTTCAGCCTCGGCCGATTCGGAAGTGTAGAGGCGGGCTGCCACACACATGGGTTTATAAAACTGCGCGAAAAGCTGTTCAAAAGCTTGCTGTTCATCCCGGGCAAATAAGTCAGTAAGCTGCAGGTCCTGCTCCTTCATAGTATCGTTGTTCTTTTCGCTCCCATCAACTGGCGAAGAAACAAAATTAGCCGATTTTTTTGAAGTGTTGGTTATGCTTTTCAAGTGCAGCCAAAAACCTAATCCTGTATGGCTTAATATTATTGATGATTTTTGCAAGATTTTGAAAGAAAAGTTATGTCAAATTGCTCTAATTTTACGACCAATTGCTAACCAATAATTCATTCTATCATGACTAAAGAAACCAAAACAATCAGTGGTATCATATTGATTTCCATTGTAACGATCGCTTATGGCGGCTATTTTTTGTTAGGCCTGCTGAGCGGGCAATATGAAGAATTACAACTAACGGAATTCCAAAAAGCCATGTTCAGGGCCGGGCATGCCCATGCCGGAGTGCTCGTAATACTTAGCCTTGTGGCCCAGCTATTTGTTGATCACACCAGCCTGACCGGCCTATGGAAGTGGACAGCCCGATTGGGCATTCCATTGGCAGCTGTTTTTATAAGTGGTGGTTTTTTTGCAGCAGCTACAGGCCCCGGTCTCACCCAGCCAAACAACATGATTGTTATATTGTA
>CAYTUA010000275.1:0-7184 GCA_964440855.1 uncultured Lentimicrobiaceae bacterium | reverse complement strand
CCGTATCGCCTACAAACAATTCTTTGCCCCAACGGCTGTAAACACGAATGTAGCTGCCTTCCATAAAGCGGTCGTTGATGCCGTCGTTGTTGGGCGTAAAGGCATTCACATCTGAAACTGGCAACACCTCTATTGTAGCTGATTCAGTGCAACCATGCTCATTGGTCACCTCCACCAAAATGCGATTATCTGGCAAGGATTTATTTCCATAGTAAAAACTATTGCTCAAACCAGATTGTAACAGTTCATCGCCACTGTAAAACGCAATTTGTTGAATGCCTGTGGTCTCAACCGTAATTGTTTGGTTGTTTGGTGAATCAACAATCTCAAAATCGGGTAGGGGATTCACAACAACCATTTGGCTTGCCCGATCCTGGCAGCCAAAACTATTAGTAACCAATACGCTATATTCTGTGTTCTGATCTGGCCAAACAACTATTTCGGCTGTGCTAAGGGGTGGATTGGTTTCCCAATAATAGCTTTCACCGCCTGTAGCAAACAGTGTAATACTATCGCCAAGGCAAATGTCCATGGCACCACCAATGGCTGCATTGGGCACCGGGGACAGCAACAAGGAAGCTGCTCCATTCATATCCGCGGAGCAGGACGAAGCTGTTTGTGATGCCGATACTGTGTAGATACCTGAAGTGCCCGGATTGGCAAAATTAATGGGGTTTCCTGTGCCGGCAACTATGGTTCCTGTACTTTCCTGATTCAACAGCAATTCGTAGTTGGTGTTAATTTCTGATCCGGAGAGATAAAATCCTGTTGCTTCGCCTTCGCATATTTCGCCACCACCAAGCAACCAGAAAACTGCTGGTGGGCTGCCCTGCCTGATGATAACCAGGTTTTGCATGAGGGCCTTGCAGCCGTTTTGGTTGGTGGCCAGTATGGTGTAATTACCTTCGGCATATACTTGTCCGAAATTCAGGGGTGCTCCCGTCCCTGCACGGCTGATGCCTGTATAATTGCCATTCCTCATCAGGTCGTAGGTGATGCCTGTCTGCGAATTGCTGAGCAAAATGGGCTCTGGTGAGTCGCCGGCACAGTAACTGCCGCCACCTGAGAGGGTGAAGGCTTGTGGCAGCTGATGTGTGGTGATTCGAACAGAATCGGTTACACTTGATTCACCGTCATTCACTGTAACATAATACCAGGTATTAGTTGCAGGATACACTTTTATGCCTGGTGCATTTGATTGCAAGCCTTCCGGAATGGAATGCCATTCGTAGCTATAATTTCCTGATCCTCCTCCGGGTAAGGCTGTGAGTAAAACGGACTGTCCGGGACAAACAATGCTTTCACTGGCCATGATCTGTAGGTTGAGGGCACCACCTTCAAGATAGACAATGGTTTGATCAGTCTGATAACAGCTTGTTTGAGCATCCGTTACTTTTAGGGTAAACATGGTGCTATGGTAAAGTGACTGGGTTGTGGTATTTTGGGTGTTCGGGTTGGTTACCAAAGCGGCAGGCTCCCATCTAAAGCTGTATTGCCCCGATCCCTGACCTGCAAGGCCTTGCAGCTGCGCTTGTGCGCCTAATGAAATGAACTGATCTTCTCCGGCATAAGCAGTGGGGGAGGGAAGTACTTGAACAACAGCAGATCCATTCATCAGACGTTCGCAGTTATAACCGGCTCTGCGGGCTTTTACCGTATAGGTGCCCTCCTGAGTAAAACTCCCAAACCCAATGGCTGTTCCCTGGCCTTGAACACTTGTAATAAGTTGTATCTGATTTAAATACAAGTCGTACATTATCCCGGTTTCTGAACCGGACAAGCCAATAGTCAATCCCTCTCCGCCCTGACAGGTGGCGCCTCCACCGATTAGTTGGAAGGCTTGAGGCACGGCTGCTGTATAGATTGTTATGGAATCATTTATTTGTTGGTCGCCATCCAGCAATTCCACAAATAATGTAGTTGTTTCCCACAATGTAATATTCCAATCCTGGCCCTGATGCATCAGGTTGCCGGCTTGATCGGTCCAGCGTATTTCATAATTTCCACTTCCACCACTTGGAACGGCCAACAGCGAAACCTGATCACCTTCACATATGTGGGTGTTGTTGGCCAATAGCTGTAGTCCAAGGGGGCCGCCGCTAACAAAAACAATCGTGGTATCGGTTTGGCTGGTGCAGCCCGTTATGGAATCAGCCACATAAAACAGAAAAAGACTGGTGTTTTCCAACGCTATTGTTGAAGGATTGGCGACAAATGGATCATCAAGCAAGTAGGTAGGCGACCAGAAATAGTCATAAAAGCCTGATGCTCCACTTGCATTTCCATTTAAAGTTGTTATTTCACCAAAAGGTATGGTTTGGTAAGCGCCCGCTGAAGCAACAGGGGTGGGATGCACATCAATTACAACTTCGCCAGGCATTTGTAATGAACAGCCCGAAAGTATATTGTCTGCTGTGGCTGTGTATGTGCCTGATTGATTGAAATACCCGAAACTTACAGGAAAGCCGTTTCCGCTAAGGCTGATGCCAGTAAATTGGTTGTTCCTATACAATTTATATTCTGTATCGGTTTGTGAGCCCGAAAGCCCGACTTCCGCTCCCTGGCCATTGTTGCAGATTGAACCACCTCCCATAAGTTCGTAAGTTTCTATTGCTGACTCGACAGTTACAAATACCGAATCTTCGATGATTGTTTGCCCGTCATTTACCAGCACCTTATACATGGTAGATTCAGTGGGATAGGCTATCGGGCTATAAGTTTCAGCTGCAAAACCAGGTGGGTTGCTCAGCCACAAATAGGAGTAGTTTCCTGATCCTCCTGTTGGCAAAGCAAAAAGCTGCACTGCTTCGCCGGCACACTCGCCATCGGTGGATGCATAGGTTTCAACATTGAAGCTATCACCACCGACAAACAGGGCAACATAGTCAGCCATGGCTGTGCAGCCTGTTGATTGGTCTGTTATGTCCAGTTTGAAAACAGTGGTTTCAAAGAGTGGCGATGTGGTTGGTTGCAACGCATCCGGATTGATAAGTTTGTTTGCAGGTGTCCAACTAAAAAGATATTGGCCTGATCCGCCTGTAACAGTTCCTTCGAGTGTAAGTTGGCCGCCTTCCATAAGATAGCTGTCGGGGCCTGCATTGGCGATCGGACGTCCGCTTATTTGTATTTCGGCTTGACCCACCATTTGCGAACTACAACCAGCACCTGTAACCTCGCCGTAAGCTGTATAAACACCTGGTTGGCTAAAAAGCCCGAAACTGATTGGCGAACCAGTTCCGTTTATGATGGCTGTTTCTATTTCATTTCTGTACAGATAGTAAGTAATGCCTTGCTGTGAACCGTTTAATCCGATGGGGACACTTTGGCTGGCCTGACATAAATTGCCACCGCCATCCAATTGAAACCTGAGCGGTGATTCAGAAATCGCAATATCAATGGTGTCGCGCGCGATTTGCTGACCATCCGAAACGGTGAGTACATAGCTGAGGCTTTCCTGCGGGCTTACATTAACATTTTGCTGATTGGCATAGTACCCTGCTGGTATGGAAGTCCATTGGTACTGGTAATTGCCTGTGCCACCCGAAGCTATCCCAAGCAGGCTGATGGGCGCGCCAGCACAGCCTTGCTGGTTGTTGGCAGAAGCATTAGCATGCAAAAGGCCACCGCCTACATAAACCATCACAGTATCCCTTATACTCTGACATCCGCTTTGGTTATCAATAGCACCAAAGGTAAACAAAGTTGTGTTGCTAAGAGGTTGTGATAGTGTTTGTTGTGAGCTTGGGTTTACCACCACAGAAACTGGTTGCCAGCTAAAGCCATAACTGCCAGAACTACTGCTTACCTGTCCGTTGAGGTTGGTTGATTGCCCTGTCTGAATCGTTCGATCGGGGCCTGCATTGACTACAGGTACGGTCTGAACCTGAACGCTTACTGTTCCATTCATCTCTGCCTGGCACAAGCTTAATGTGTTATTACCTAAAGCAGTGTATTGCCCTGCAATGGTTTGGAAGCCAAAATCAAGCTCACCCCCGTTGCCCTGAAGCTGATTTGCGGTTGGTGATCCATTGCGGAAGAGGGTATAAATTGCTTCAGATTGAGACGACTGCAATTTTATTTCCTTGCCTTGACCTCCTTCGCAGTAACTGCCACCACCAACCAACTGAAACTGTTCAGGGCTTGGTCTCATCGTTATTGTAACAGAGTCAGTAAGTAGTTGAAAGCCATCTGTTATAGTAATACTATAAGTAGTTGTTTGCTGTGGGTTTACGGTGGGATTGAACAGATTGCTTACAAAGCCAGGCGGCTGCGATTGCCATAAATAACTATAATTGGCTGAACCACCCGAGGGCAAAGCGATTAACTGAACTGATTCCCCTTTACAAATGCTGTAAGCACTTGCGCCTATATTTAATGACAAGTCTCCACCACTGACAAAAACCACTGTTTGATCAGTTTCACTTTGACAAGTTGTTTGCTGGTCAGTTACAACCAGATTGAAAAGCTGGGTGCTTGAAAGTGGCAATGTGGCCGGATTTTGCGAATTGGGATTTAATAAAAACTCCACTGGTGTCCAGTTAAAACTGTAGTTTCCAGAACCTCCGTCAGCACTTCCGCTCAGGCTGGTTTGCGCACCGGCTATGATGTATTGGTTTGCCCCGGCAGCTGCCACCGGCTTGGGATTGATACTGATACTTACAGGGCCTGACATGTTGATCGTACAGTTGCTGTTGGCATATGAAGCAATGGCTGTATAATCACCTACCTGGTTGTAAGTACCAAAGTTTATGGCTTGTCCGGTCCCGGTTTTTTCTGCAATTTGCAGGTTGTTGTGGTATAGTTTGTACATAACACCTGGCTCTGATCCGCTCAGCCCGACTGCCAGGCCATTGCCACCGGCACAATAGCTTCCGCCGCCATTTAGTTGTTGCGTGGCTGGAATCGGCAATACGTCAATTCCTACTGTATCCGAAACAGTGGTTAATCCGTCATTTACATGAACAATATACAGACCTGACTGATTTGGCAAAACTGTAACTTCCTGACTGCTGGCATTAAAACCTCCTGGCAGCGAACTCCAGGTCCAGTTGTAGTTTCCGGTGCCACCACCCGTAAGGGCTAATATATTTGTGGATTCCCCCGGGCAAATTGTATTCTGGGAAGCAATCAATTGCACTGTTAAGGGCCCGTCAGCTACCTGCACCACAAGGCTGTCGGCCAGGCTCTGGCAGCCTGTTTGCAGGTTGGTAACCTGTAATTTGAAAAGGCTGCTTTGATAAAGCGGGATGGTATTGCTTTGTTGGCTTCCGGGCTGCATAACAAGGTTTGCAGGTTGCCAGTTGTATAAATAATTGCCAGTGCCGGGCAATGCGGTGCCATTGAGTGTTGCAATATTACCTGCAACGATGGTTTGGTTGTCGCCGGCAATGGCTATGGGCAGCTCATTGCTGCTGATATTGATGGTGTTAGTCAATTGAATGGTGCATTCAGTTGTGCTGTTTACTGCTTGCACAGAGTAGGTCCCTGGCTCTGAGAAGCGTCCAAACGACATGGTAAAACCATTGCCTACAAGGCTAATTCCGGTATTTGCACCATTTCGGTAAAGGGTGTAAACAACGCCTTGTTCGGTACCTTGCAAGTACAATTCGGGTGGGGTGCTTCCGGTGCAAAATTGGCCACCACCAGCAAATACTTGTTGCTGGGGCAGTGGATTGATCACGACTTCCGCGGTACCATTCATCAGGATTTCACAGCTGGTAAAACCATTGATGGCTTTCACCGTATATTGACCTTCCTGGGTGAAAACACCAAAGCTGATGGCTTCTCCATCACCATCCTCCACCTGGCCCGTATTGGTATTGTTGCGATAAACAACATAGCTGATACCTGTTTCGGAGGAGCTTAGTCCAATTTCAACTCCCTGGCCTCCTGCGCAATATGATCCTCCACCTGTCACATCGAAAATAATTGGGGTTGGATCAACGAAAAGTGTGGCTGGGTTTGATGTCTCAGGGCAGCTGACATTGGTAACAACACAACGGAAGTTGAGACCGTTCATTCCGGTTGTTGTAAATATGCTCAACATGGCTGTGTTTGTGCCTGTGTAAAATGCGTTGTCATTCAAGTTTACCCATCCTGAGCCAATATTCTCCTGCCATCGATAAATATTACCGTATAATGATTCAACCTCAAATTGGGCGATTTCGTTTTTGCACACACGTGTGTTTGCTGGCTGGCTTGTGATTATAGGCGGGTCGTAAACTCCTAAGGTCGCTGGATCAGAAATGTCCTCGTTGTTTTGGGCATCAAATACCTTGCAACGATATTGGTAGCCGTTTAATCCAATATTGGCGTCGCTGATTGTTAGTGTTGGTGTATTATAACCCTGCGCGTATGTGATTGATCCTGTGATATCGTACCAGCCCACACCATCATTTTCCTGCCATTGGTACAGGGCTGTATTTATCGCTGTCACAGTAAAGGAAGCGTTGGCATCAACACAGATGGAAGCGTCCTGGGGATGACCGATTACGGATGGCTGTGCCCATGCTTGTTGACTAAACAAAACGAACGACACGAGTATCAGAAAATAAATGCGGCCTATGCGGGAGGACATGTGTTGATTGTTCAGTGTCAAGTTAATACTATCAGTTCATTACAAAACTAATGCACTTGTAATGATTGAGTTACTTGTTTTGTTTGTTGAACACTAAATTGCCAATATAAATTGGATCAGGAGCTTGCTTTTCACTATCAAAAGTAGTATTAAAGTAATTGGCTGAGCGTAGATTGGTATTAAATTGTTAACAACAGCATGTTAAAAAATATATTACTTTTTTTATTCAACAAATGATTGAATTTACAAAACACAAACGCTTTGAGCCTGAACAATTGATCTCGCAAACCTGTCGCGTTCTTCGGGAGATGCAAAGCTTTGAACAGAAATAAAATAGATATTAAACAAGTTTAAACCAATACAAAAAAATATTCCCATAACTTTTAACTGAATTGCTGAAGTAATTTAGAATGATTTTGAATTGATTGTTTAGTAGTTTTGTCGGGTAAAAATTTGTTGATTTACATTAATTTTACGTTTTAAAACCTTGTTTAATAAGCATAAAGAATTATGGTTAATCTTGCCACTACCTACATGGGCCTGAAGTTGAAAAACCCGATAATTATCGGTAGTTCAGGGCTTACCAATTCGGTTGAAAACATTAAGG
>CAYTUA010000274.1:0-7852 GCA_964440855.1 uncultured Lentimicrobiaceae bacterium | reverse complement strand
GGCCTTCAAAATAATCCTGACAATTAATGACATAGTTTTCGGGCTGGATGTTCAACATCTCATCTTGGTCGCAGAGGGTAAGGTGGATATCGAAGCGGTCGTAATAGCCATACAGATAGGATTTTTTGAGATAATCCAATAACAATTCAGTCGTATTATCACGCTCACGGTCAGCTAGTATTTGTTGTAGGATGGTATCATTTGAAATTCCTTCTTTAGCCGAATCAAAAAGAAACTCAAAAACAGGGTCGGATTCAATGCCCAGTTTCAGGGCGGTAAGTTGCAACTCCTCATCTGTCTTTGTTTGATTTACCTTGTAAAAGACCAGGGTGAGAAGTAGCGAAAAAAGCATGATGGGCCAGAAGTATTGCGATATACTGTTATTTCTTAAGCCTTTTTTTTGTCGATAAATTTCTGTAAAAAAGAGTATTAGGGGCAATGCCCATATAAAATCGCTGCTCATTATAATTCCTGCAGTCAGCCACCACACTGCCAGCAGCGAGATGACAAAACCCACACTTGTAAGAATCGGATTGCCGCTTTGAATCATCCCTTTCAGGAGCGTTTCCGCGATCAGATAATAGGCAATTGTGAGGCAGCTTAGAACCAGAAAGGAGAGGTAACTCAGGGCATTTAGTTTGTAGAGTTCGGCAAATGAAAGTGGAATAGAAGAGTGATAAAGCAGACTTTCGATGGTTTGTGTGTAAAGAAAAAACAGGCCTGCCACCAACAATCCCATTAGAAAATAAAGAACAGGCTGTAGTAGAGAAGATTTGAATTTGAATCCGGTGTTAAAGCTGCGATAGAATGAAATGGCTATAAATAAAAATGTTAGCACATTGAGGATTAACTCGCCAAAGTTGGGAAAAAGCATGCCGGAACTGTAAAAGGTAGCACTAAACAGAGACGAGTCAAATAATATGCCTGGAATTTCGAATACGCGCTGTAAAAATCGAATGAGCAGCAAATCGAGCGCAAGAAAAACAAATTGAAGTGTTTTCGACGGAATTTGCTTAGCCATAATTTGATGGAGCGAAACAACAAAGGCATAGACAGCAACTTGAAAAAGTAAAAATATAACAAAGAGTAGTAGCAGGGAGTTAAGCGACAAAGGCTGGTTTTGGGTTATAGATAGCGAAAACAGGGGGTTGCTGGCAGTGTCATGAATTGTAAAATCACCTTGGTTTGGGTCTGGATAAAGGCTTAGGCTTGCTGTAATAGCGTAATTATCAGCAAATTCATTGTTTAAAAAAGTATTTTGGTAAGGATATTCGTGTTTGATCAACGAGAGCAAATGGATAAAATAGTCATTGACCTGCACAGACCGGATCAGGTAATATCCGTTTTCAAGATCGATAAAACAATCTTGTGTTTTATTTGGTAAGCCATTAGTGGATATGGGGATGCTGTTGTTGTTCCAATAAACCAGAGAATCATTTTTAAAGATAAAAATGGAAAAGGAAGAATTGTTGGAGATGGCTTCAAATTGCGGATCAGTGAAATCGTCTATTGCGTTTTTGACTATAAAATCTTGGAGAAGCATACTTTTCTCTTCCAGATCAATTTGCTGGTGAAGCAAAGTTTGCTGAACGCGTTTGTAAATTTGCTCCGGTTCATTTTGGTTCTTTTTGTAGCTTGCCACAAACACAAAAATGATCAAAAGTGACAGGGACAAGAGGGCATGGAGCTTCCAGCGGTAATTATGTTCAAAAAAGTGTCTTAAATACCTCATATACAAAAGATTAAAGTAGATACCGAGCGAATAAAATCCCGGCTTGAAATAAAGCTTTTACAGCACATTTCTTTCTGTGTTTGACACAAAGTACTACAGGAGCATTTATTTAGCTCAGAACGCCTAAAATTAGGTTTTATTCTTTTTTAAAGTGATAAATCAGGCTGGAATAGTTCATTGTTTTTCTTGCCTTGCGATTGGATGCCAGTCCAATGAAAAAAGCCCTGGCAAGGGGAAGTTTATTTTCCTGGTATTTCTCACTCAGCATCGACACATAAAAGGCATCCCATTTCATAGGAGAAATATCTTGCAATTTAAAACCAAATTTTGAAAAAAGCTGTTGTACACTTTTTTTGTTAAAATGATAAAGGTGCCGTGGTACGTCCCAGGCAGCCCAATGTTTTTTGTATTTATTACCATCAAAGGAATCATGATTGGGCAGGGCAATAATTATACTGGCATTTTGTTTCGCGAGGTTTTTTATAGTTGAAAGTTGTGTATGCAAATCCAACACATGTTCTAGTACATGCCACATCGTTATCACATCAAAGGAATTTTCAACAAGCAGATGGCTTTGTTCCGGCAACAAAATATTTTCACCTGTTTGTTGACTGGCAAATTTGCGGGCAGATGAATTGGGTTCGATACCTGAAACATTCCAGCCTTGTTTTTTTGCAAATTTCAAAAAATCGCCAGAACCACATCCAATGTCGAGCAAAGTTCCTGTTGGAAAGGTTTGAGCAATGATGTTATATTTTGAACGTAGGTTTAAATATTTTATGAAGTTGTATAGGCTGCCGAGTGGCGAAAAAGTTTTTTGTGGATGGGAGTAATATTTTTCAGATGCATAATACTTTCCTATTTCTTCTGGCTTGGGAATTGGATTGGTAAAAAGGAGTCCACATTGGTTGCATTTCTCCACATCAAATTCTTCTTTGGTAAGAAAATAATCAGCCGTTGTCAGATGATGTGAGAAATCTTTTGAGCCGCACGAAGGGCATGTTTCGATAAATAGGTATGTTGTTTGTTTCACGTGGAACGATTGTTTAACGACCTAAAAAAATGGCAAGTACAGAAATATCTGAAGGAGAAACACCACTGATTCTGGAGGCTTGTCCAAGGGTAGATGGTTTCACTTTATTTAGTTTTTCGCGTGCTTCATACGACAAAGACTTGAGTTCGTCATAATCGAAATCAGAACGAAGTTTTACGGTTTCAAGGCGGCCGATCTTATCAGCAATTTCCTTTTCTTTTTCAATATAGCCTTCATACTTGATTTGTATTTCAGCTTCCTCTAAAATTTCTTTGGTATCAAAATCTTCAAATTTGAACTCATCAGATAATTTACTCATCAGTGGAAGCAAGTCAGAAATACTTATTTGAGGCCTTAGTAAGACCATAGCTGCTTTTTGCTTTTGTAATAGAGGAGGTGTCCCTTTATTCTCAAGGACGGGATTTATCAATTCCGGACTAAGGCTTTCTTTTCGGAATGCCGAAATGAGTTTTTCCACTTGCGCTTGTTTGTCTTTCATCTTTTGGTAACGCTCACTCGAAGCCAAACCCAATCCGTATGCCAATGGGGTAAGTCGAACATCAGCATTGTCTTGACGTAACAAAATGCGATATTCCGCCCGGCTCGTAAACATTCTGTATGGCTCATCCACACCTTTGGTAATTAGGTCATCAATCAGCACGCCTATATAGGCTTGGCTGCGCGACAATATGAGTGGTGGTTTTTCATTGAGTTTGAGGTGGGCATTGATACCGGCCATCAAACCTTGGGCGGCAGCCTCTTCATAACCGGTTGTTCCATTAATTTGCCCGGCAAAGTACAGGTTATTTATGGTTTTCGTTTCAAGGGTGTGCAGAAGTTGTTCCGGAGGAAAATAATCATATTCGATGGCATAACCTGGCCGGAATATTTTTGCCTTCTCAAATCCTTCAATTTGTCGCAGGGCTTCCACCTGAATATAGTCGGGAAGTGACGAGCTAAAACCATTGATATAATATTCAATTGTATTCCACCCTTCAGGCTCTACAAACAGCTGGTGTGAGTCTTTATCAGAAAACCTGTCAATTTTATCCTCAATACTTGGGCAATAGCGTGGGCCAACCCCATCAATGCGGCCGGCAAACATGGGTGAAAGATGGAACCCTTTGCGCAAGGTATTGTGTACTTTTGATGAAGTATAGGCCATCCAACAACTTCTTTGGGTTTGCATATTGGGTTTTTCGATATATGAAAACCCCCGGATATCTTCATCACCTTTTTGTTCGGTGAGAAGATCGAAGTTTATTGTGCGCCCATCTACCCTTACCGGCGTTCCGGTTTTCATCCTGCTTGATCTAAACCCCAATTCTGTTAATTGCTCAGTAATACCCTTGCTCGCTTTATCACCCATACGACCACCTCCAAATGATTTTTCTCCTATATGTATTAGGCCATTTAGAAAAGTGCCATTTGTTAATACGACCGCTTTACAATAAATTTCCATTCCCATCGTGGTGCGAACACCTAGGACTTGTTTATCCTTAACGATAAGGCCATTTACAGTATCCTGCCAGAAATCTACATTGCGGATCTGCTCCAACACACCTCGCCATGCCAGCGAAAACAAACTCCTGTCACTTTGCGCACGCGGGCTCCACATGGCCGGTCCTTTTGATTTGTTGAGCATACGAAACTGTATCATGCTCCTATCTGTCACTATTCCGGAATAACCACCTAAGGCATCGATTTCGCGCACAATTTGTCCTTTGGCAATGCCCCCCATAGCGGGGTTGCACGACATCTGTGCGATACTTTGCAAATTCATGGTGATGAGCAGAACTTTAGATCCCAAATTGGCTGCTGCAGCCGCAGCTTCCGATCCGGCATGTCCGGCACCTACTACAATTATATCATATTTTTCAAACAACATATTCAATTGGTTTCACGTGAAACAGTTTTGTAAACAACAGTCAATTAGTTTCTTTTACAACAACAAATCCAAATAATAGTTTTCTTTCTCCCGCATTGTTTTTATCTCATCCGGTGTTTTGTCACCATAACCGCAGAGGTGTAAAATTCCATGTGCCATCACCCGAAACAATTCAATTTCGAAAGCCACATGCAGGGAAATGGCATTTTCTTTTACACGGTCGAGGCTGATATATAATTCAGCGAACAAGATCCCTTTCTCCTCGCTGTTGTCAAAGGTAATGATATCCGTGTAATAATCATGACCCAAAAAATTACGATTCATTTCAAGTAAATATTCATCAGAGGTAAATAAAAAAAAGACCTGACCGGCCTTTTGTTTTTCTTTGATGATGGTTTGCTGAATCCAATCGGAAACTGTTTCCTGATCAAATGCAGGCACTGCAATATCAATACCCCTGAAGAGAATCATTGTGTTTCGATATTTTTTCAGGTGTTCCCTTTAAATAGTTTTTGAGGTACTCTGCTCTTTTTTTCGCCATCAGGCTAAAGACACTTTTGGTGTCGAAAAACAAGCTGAACTGTGCTTTGTCCGAATCGAACTTAATACGGTCTGTCAATCGATCGAGCTGTAAACTTGTACTTTCATCGGGAGCTATACTTGGTTTTTCTCTAGTTTCAATCACTACATCAAACATCAATCCTTCGTGACCCACTTCAAAATTAACCACCATATTGTTATCCTCACCATTTTCGCAGGCCAGTTCGTGCAGCAGCGTAAGGGAAGTCATAATATTGCCGTAATATGTATGCTCCAGTTGCAGACTGTCACTAAGTTCCTCAACGAAATTTTCAAGTGCCCTAAACCCCTGGTTATTGGCTTGTATTGCAATGTGTTTATTCATCAGCTTGTGTTTCGTTTGTACGTAAAAAATAAGCACTTACCCTATTGCGGAAAAACGGTTGAAGTTCAACAGGGGTAAGGCGGAGCTCATCGCGTTGTTTTTCAATCAACCTTTTATACTCAAAAAATGCAGAAGGGTTACTTAAAAATTCGCCTTTAAATTCATTTGATTGCCGTTGCTCATCCAGCTCCCTTTCCTTTTCTGCTTTTTCCGACTCCAACAGGCGAACAACAAGGTCTTCCTGGCGTTGCATCAATTCCTGATTGATACGCCTGTTTACCAAATCTTCTTCAAGTTTGTCCATGTCCTGTATTATTTCCTGCAGCGCATTGCCTCCTTCTCCGCCCTGACTTTTTAATTCGTCAAGGTAATTCTGCATCTGCTGACGGATGGCTTCCTGTTCAGCAGCCATACGGGCAATTTCTTCACTCCTTGATGGCTGCCCACCCTCGGACCCTTGCTGACCCTTTTCCATTAAGTCCTTCATCTGCTGTCCCAAGCCTTCCTGAAGTTCGCGCATGTTTTGCATCTGCTCTCCAGGCGAACTGCCACTGCACTCTCCTTCACCTTGCATGGGACTCGGCATGCCCATACTTTCCTGAAGATTTTTTAATGCTTCGGCCAGCATCAGTCCCAGGTTGTTCAACGACATCATGGAAAACTGCTGCCCATCCAACGCCTCAGCTGTTTTACGGTCCTGCATTGCACTCAAGGCTTCATTCATCCTTCTGGTTACCACTTCAGTTTCATCCAGAATGAAATTTTCAATCATGGGCTGGCGCTTACTCAGAGCGCGCAAGGAATCTTCAACAATTTTAAATGCCTGACGAATCTCAGTCTGGTTTCGGACAACCTCAACATAGGCTGGATCGTCCCGTCGCATATTGCCCAATTGATCCATGATTTCTTCCTGTAGCAGCGAACTACGAACAATATTTTCCAAAAGAATACGCATGCTGCGCGCATCTTCGGCCTGTTGCTGTTGTTGGGAGCGCATCATCATCATGGCAATATTGTCTTTGAGTTTCTGCATTTTTCCGGCAGCACTTTTTTGCTTTTGACCCGATTGCTTGGGTTGATTCTGCTCAAGCTTTTCTCCGGCATCATCCAACTCGTCGTTAATTTGTTTTTCGGAGTCGGAGGTATCTTGCAGGTCGAAGGGCCTTTGCAGACTGCTGTTTTCTTTGCGCAATGAATCCATGGTTTTCATGCTGTCCTCAAATTCTGCTGAAAACTCATCCAGCTTATTTTGTAGATCTCCACTTTCTGGAGTGTCAGATTCCATCGTTTCGTCACCCAATTGATCAAGCTTTTCTGCTGTTTTTTCTAAGTCTTTCAGCAGGTCGTTCAGCGCCTTTTCTACCTGAAGCTGATTAAGCAAGGCCAGGTTTCTGTCAAGCATTTGTTCGAACTGCTCATTGTTCATCCGCATATTTTCGAGCATTTCCTGCACCTGATCACGATTGAGTTCGTTAAGTAGTTCCTGAATTTCTTCCATCATTTTCAGGATGTCTTCCGGAATAACTTCGTCAATCAATTTGTTTATTTGCTCCTGCTTTTCCAGAATGCGTTCGTTGGCCAGTTGGTTTTCGCGGTCGAATTGGTTTAGTTTGTCGCGCTCATTTTGCATATCAGTCATCTGCTGCTGAAGCTGCTGTTGCTTGTTCAGCATGTTTTTGAGTTTGTCGCGATCGCTCCAGTCAAGGTTTTGTTTTTGCATGAGTTCGCGCCTGAAATCGTCCAGCTCCTTGCGCAATTCTGTGCTTTCCTGTAGCATGTTTTCCATGCGTTGGGCAATGTCGTTTTCCTTGTTTTTCGAAACAGAATCCATCTGCTTGATCGACATGATTTCCATTGTAAAAACAGGTGAACGACGGCTTTTGGGTCCATTCACCCCATCATTGTCCCACACTTCAAAATAATAGTCAATCCGGTCGCCCGGCACGGCGTTGATGCTGTCAGCTGAAAAGAAATGATAAAATTGCTGATTGGTTTGTTGCCGGTCAACGCCAAGAGGTGTATAAAACAATTCTGATTCTTCCTGCAATTCAGGGTTGATAATCTGATGAACAAAATTCAAACGGGTGAATCCATAATCATCGCTGATCATGCCGGTGTAAAAGCGGTTTTTGCCCAACTCATCTTTGTCGGCCTGAACCACCTCTATACCCGGAAATTCATCTGGTATAACATCTACCACAAACTGTAAATCAGCGGATTCTATTAAATGTCTATTGGTTGGCCTCAAACTGAATTCCCGTCGTTTCAATACTTTTTCCTCCAAAACCCAGCTAT
>CAYTUA010000273.1:0-6920 GCA_964440855.1 uncultured Lentimicrobiaceae bacterium | reverse complement strand
ACGGTTTTCGTCTGGTGTGATGGTGGCGCATTTGATGCCGACATTGTATTTTTGAATGGCATGGGCTGCATCCACGGTTACCTGGTCAATTGTAAGGTCCCTGTTTTCCATGCCAAGGTCAAAATATTTAATCTCCATGTCGAGATAGGGGAATATCAGCTTTTCTTTAATAAACCTCCAAATCACCCGCGTCATTTCATCACCATCAAGCTCCACCACCGGATTCGCCACTTTAATTTTCGTCATATCAAAGATTTAGCTATTTATGTTAATAATTAGATAAGTTAATAAGTGAAATGGTGCGTAAAGATACAAATATTTTTTGTGTTGCAACCGTTTGCTTTCATTTGTGTCCTTATTTATAATGACTTTAAAATAAGCGAGTTGTTAAATATTTAACAGCATAATTATTTTCTTGTTTACATACCTCAAGTTTTTATATTTGTAGTAATTTAAAGCATCAAAAACATGGAAAATTACACAGGAATTCGTCGCAGTGCTACTGACCGGGTAATTGCCGGGGTTTGTAGCGGTCTTGCAACCTATTTAAAACTGGATCCAGTTTTAGTCAGGTTGATATTTGTTCTGCTTGCTATCTTTGGTGGAGGCGGTTTGCTGGCCTATATCATTTTATGGATTGTGCTCCCCGAGGACTTCAGTTATATCGATATGGGCGCAACAGGGACTGCCGGACAAAACGCATCCTCCGAAACAAACCCCAAAGCAAGCTCAGCGGGATCGGGTCCTGAGCAAAAAGCGAATACGGCAACCCAGCAAGCGGTTCCGCAGAATTACAATGCCCAATTCATTGGCGGCATTATCCTCATCACAGTTGGGTCCTTGTTTTTAGTTGCCTCCTTTATTCCAAGAATAAATTTTGGCGACCTCTGGCCAATTCTGCTTATTGTGGCTGGCGTGGCCATCTTGCGGCCTGTCTTTAGTAAATAGCAACTGTTGAGATCATACAAGTTTGCAATTTATAGCATTGATTAATAAATATTTAACATGAACACATTATGAAACATCAAAATGTTTTTTGGGGAACAGTCCTTATTCTGCTCGGCACATTGATTTTATTCGACCGGTTGGGCGTTTTTGTTTTCGAGTGGTCGATGCTCAGGCATCTTTGGCCGGTATTGCTTATCTTCTGGGGAATTTCCATATTGCCAACCAAAGGTTTTGTAAAAATTGTATTGGCCCTCGCAGTGGCCGCTGTTACAGTTTTTATCTATAGTGAAAAAGCACCCGAAAGCAGGGGCGAATGGAAAAGAATTGAGTTCAAAAAGGATATTGACGATAAGGATGCCATCAGCCAACGCTTTAGTGAACCCATGCCCGACAGCATGGAAAAGGCCTCTTTAACCCTGGATGCAGGTGCCGGTGCCTTCAAAATGAGCAGGCAAACAGAAAACCTGATTGACTTCGACAAGAAGCGCAGTATGATGAAGTATGACTTTAAAGTGGAGACTTTTAATGAGAAAGCTTCCATTGAAATTAAGCAGACTTCAACCATTCATCAGGGGACAAACCGTAAAAATGAGGTTTCCATGCAGCTCAGCCCAATACCTGCATGGGATTTTGAATTTAATATCGGAGCAGGTAGCTTCGATTTTGATATGACTGAGCTTAAAGTGGAAAAGTTGGAATTGAACGGGGGTGCAGCTTCTATCGACTTTAAAATGGGCGACTTAACACCCGAAACTGAAATTTCAATTGATGCAGCTGCCTCTTCCATCACTTTGCGTGTTCCCGAAGGCAGTGGTTGCGAACTGCATAGCAGCAGTGTGCTATCGAGCAGGAATATCGAAGGCTTTGAACGGATATCAAAAGGTCATTATCGAACAGCAAATTTTGACGAATCCGAAAGCAAAATTACCATCACCCTGAATACGGCTGTTTCAAGCTTTACCGTGTTTCGTTACTAATTGTTTTTGCAAACCTTACTGACAGTTTTTGCCATATTGACGCAAACAGTTGCCCTTCATGGGGCTGGCACGTTTTTTGACCACCTGAAACTTTGTTATGGAATACAAAGATTATTATAAAATTCTCGGGGTGGACAAAAAGGCTGGTGCGGATGAAATAAAAAAAGCATACCGCAAATTGGCTGTTAAATACCATCCTGATAAAAACCCGGACAACAAGGCTGCCGAAGAAAAATTTAAAAGTATTTCGGAGGCTTATGAAGTGCTTGGAAATGCGGAAAAACGTCGCAAGTACGACGATTTGGGTTCCAATTGGAAACAATATCAGCAGGGTGGTTTTGAAGGGTTTAATTATGCCAACCGCAGACAGCAACAGGGTGGTTTTGAAGATTATTTTGGAGGAGGGGCAGGCTTTTCTGACTTTTTCGAGGCCTTTTTTGGCGGAAGCTTTGGTGGAAGCCGGCGTGCACAAGGTTTCGGACAGGGGTTTGGCCCCATGCAAGGCAAAGGCCGCGACATAGAGGCAAGCATTGAACTGAGCCTGCAGCAGGCCTATCATGGAAGCGAACAACTGTTTTCTGTAGGTGGGAAAACCATCAAAATGCCCGTAAAACCAGGTGTGCGCGATGGTCAGGTATTGCGTCTGAAAGGGAAGGGGCATCCGGGTACAAATGGTGGCCCTTCCGGTGATCTGCTTTTAAAGGTGCGGATAAAAGCCGATCCGGTTTATACAAGAAATGAGGATGAGCTTTCGCGGGAAATAGAAATTGATTTCTATACGGCTGTCCTGGGCGGCAAAGTGCAAGTGGATACTATGAAAGGCCCAATCACAGTGCCCATCAAAAAAGGCACCCAAGGCGGGTCGGTATTGCGGCTCAAAGGGCTTGGCATGCCCGTTTATGGCAAACAGGCTTTTGGGAATCTCTTCTTGAAGGTAAAAATCAGTATCCCTGCTGAGCTGTCAGCGGAGGAAATAAAATTGCTCGAGCAAGCGCGGAGCATCCGTGGTTGATGGCTTGAATTATTTCCGATATTTGCTTTTTCAAGCCCATGTCAAATGAAATATCAACTTATTGGCTTGCTGCTGTTGTTGTCCATTAAAACAGTACCTCAACAAATCGACCATCCCATGATTCCTTTCGACCTGAAAAAAGCGGAATACCTCTATCATTTCGCTTATGATTGCATTGACCGCGAGTACCCCAACAAACCGGGAACAGTTTTGGGCGACCACACCTACCTGAAACAGCCTCATGAAGAGCACCCGGCCTTTTATGGTTGTTTCGACTGGCATTCGTCGGTGCATGGGCACTGGACATTGGTGACCCTAATTAAAACCTTTCCTGATTTTGAACAGCATGATTCGATATTGGCCAAACTAAAAGCGAATATCACCAAAGAACACATCGAAAAGGAAATTGAATTTTTCAAGGATGAACACAACAGCACCTTTCAGCGTACCTATGGCTGGGCCTGGTTGCTTAAGTTGGCCGAGGCCTTGAGGGAATGGGACCATCCCGCCGCCGCGTCGATGTACGAAGCTATCCAACCCCTCGAGCAATTGCTAGCCGAAAAATTTATTGAGTTTCTTGGCAAGCTGAATTACCCGATCCGTGTGGGTGAGCATCCCAATACTGCTTTTGGGATGTCGTTTGCTTACGATTATGCAAGCAAATACCATCCCATGCTGGCAGCAGCCATTGAAAACAGGGCAAGGGATTATTATATGAACGACAAAGCCTGCCCATTAAGCTGGGAGCCAGGCGGATTTGATTTTTTATCGCCCTGCTTGCAAGAGGCTTCCCTGATGTTGAAAGTGCTCCCTGAGGAAGCGTTTATTGCCTGGTTGGACGATTTTCTTCCAGGTTTTGCTAAGGAACCTGCCTTGTTTTTGGAACCTGGTATTGTCAGCGATGCTTCGGATGGCAAGCTGGCCCATCTGGATGGGCTGAACTTTAGCCGTGCCTGGTGCTTGTTCGAAATAGGTAAATCATTGAAAAATGAAAAAATGATTGATTTAGGGAGAGAACATTTCAATTTCAGCTACGAAAAAATGGATGCCGGCGAATATATGGGATCGCATTGGTTGGCTTCTTTTGCTGTTTACACTTTGGTTAAGGCTCATGCAGAATGATTTTAGAAGCTTGTGTTGAAACGCTTGAAGAGGCTTTAAAGGCTCAGGAAAGGGGTGCCCATCGCATCGAATTGTGCTCACGCCTTGATTTGGATGGGCTAAGCCCGGCTCCGGAATTGGTGCGGGCATGCTGCACCACGCTGCGGATTCCTGTAATGGTTATGATTCGTCCGCGGGCAGGTGGTTTTGTTTATGCTCGTGACGAAATCAGGCAGATGAAATATGAAATTGAATTGGTCAGGGAGCTGGGCGCGCAGGGTGTTGTGATGGGGTTGCTGACCAACGACAATCATATCGATATTAAAAACACCCAACGTATTGCTGAGTGGGCACAGCCATTATCAGTAACTTTTCATAAGGCCATTGATTTGTTGGCTGATCCTGTTGAAGGCGTTCGGGTTTTGTCAGACATCCCCGGTGTAAATCGCATTTTAACTTCGGGAGGCAAACCAACAGCACTGGAAGGCGTTTCTGTAATTCGAAAAATGATGCAGCAAGCAGGGGAGAGGATTCAATTGGTGGTGGCCGGAAAAGTAACCAATCTGAATGTTGATGAGATTGCCATCTTAACTGGTTCCTGTGAATTTCATGGACGCCGGATTGTGGGTGATTTGGCTTAATAAACGGGCCTTGTCATTGTTGGCATCCTGCCATTCCAAAGCAAAACGTGCCTGAAACTTGTTCATAGCTGTCAAAAACTGGTTGGCATAACCGGCGTTCATACATTTTATGTTACTTTGCATGTTTTTTAAATGATTTCAATGCTGCCTTGCATAGCGGAAGTCAAACAAAATACTATTATTACAACACACTTGATAAAATGACTTTTAAGAGACTACTATTTATTTTCGCCTTTTCGATCCTGATTCCAGCAGGATTTCTTGTGGCCCAGGACGCAGTTGTGCGCGGTTTTGTATATGAAGCTGCTACCGGGGAGCCTGTGATGTTTTCGAATGTATATATTGAAAACTCCACTTTTGGTAACTCAACAGACATCAATGGCTATTTTTCCATCAATAGAGTTCCTCCAGGCAATTATACCTTGCTGGTTACCTATCTCGGATACGATACCCTGCGCGTTGAAATAAGCTTGAAAGACGGGGATGTGCTTAACAAAAGGCTCAATCTGGTGGAGTCGAGCTTTAGCCTCGAAACAGTAAATGTAACAGCCGATCGCATGGAAGCGGAAGGCGAAACCAGGACTTCGGTGGTTAACCTCACGCCCAGGACCATCAACCGGCTGCCAAGTGTAGGTGGTCAGTCCGACCTGGCACAGTACCTGCAGGTATTGCCCGGTGTGGTTTTTACAGGCGATCAGGGTGGGCAGCTATATATCCGTGGGGGGTCGCCCATCCAAAATAAGGTATTGCTCGACGGCATGATTATCTACAATCCTTTTCACTCCATAGGCTTGTTCTCTGTTTTTGATACAGATATTATCCGCAATGCAGAAGTGTTTACAGGCGGTTTTGGGGCAGATTATGGCGGGCGGATTTCTTCGGTGATGGACATTACCACACGTGATGGGAATAAAAACCGTGTATCTGGTAAAATCAGCGCCAGCACATTCGGCTCGAAAATAATGGCCGAAGGGCCTATAGTGAAAGCCAAAGGTGAAAATGGAGGCAGTTCTTCTTTTGTGCTGTCGGTAAAAAACTCCTACCTGGAGCAAACCAGTAAATCAATTTACAACTATGTAGATGAAAACGGATTGCCTTTCAATTTCCTGGATGTGTATGGAAAGGTTTCGATAAATGCAGCCAATGGCAGCAAGGTCAACTTTTTTGGTTTCCGCTTTGATGATCAAGTAAATAATTACAAGGCCTTATCCGATTTTAGTTGGAATGCATATGGTGGGGGGACCAATTTTGTTGTTATCCCCGGCAAATCGCCTGTACTTATCGAAGGGCATCTGGCTTACTCATCCTACGAAGCCAACTTGTCGGAGCAAAGTTCACCGGACAGGTCAAGCAGCATCAATGGCTTTAATATGGGCTTCAATTTCAGTTATTTCCTTGGACGTGATGTATTGAAATATGGATTGGAAATGCTGGGCTTTAAAACGGCTTTTAATTTTACCAATGGCGTAGGACGTGCAATCAGCCAATTTGAAAACACCACTGAAATTGGTGGTTTTGTACGTTATAAAGCGACCATCGGGAAATTGCTTTTCGAACCCAGTTTCCGCTTGCAATATTATGCCTCATTGGCCAATTTGTCACCTGAGCCCCGCATTGCTGTAAAATACCTGGTGAACGATTGGATGCGATTGAAATTGGCTGCCGGTATGTACAGCCAAAACCTTATTTCGGCTGACAGCGACCGCGATGTAGTGAACCTGTTTTACGGTTTTCTATCGGGGCCCGACAATCTGCCAAGCCGCTTCGACGGAAAAGATGTAAACCATAAATTGCAAAAGGCAAACCACTTGATTTTGGGTGCTGAATTTGACCTGCATCGATATTTGCACCTCAATGTGGAAGGGTATTACAAAGATTTCGCACAGCTTACAAACCTCAACAGAAACAAGTTGTATGATGACAACACAGCAGATTTTACCATTCCTGATATTCTGAAAAAAGACTTTGTTATTGAAAATGGAGAAGCTTACGGAGCTGATATCGCCCTGAAGTATGAAGCTAACAGGATTTATGTGTGGACAGTATATTCCATTGGTTTTGTCAACAAAAAATTCGAAGTGGCTGAAGGAGGCCTTGCCAACTACAGGCCGCATTACGACAGGAGGCACAATGCCAATGTAATTGTTTCATACACTGCTGGCGATCGCAAACAATGGGAAATGAGCGGCAGGTGGAATTTTGGATCGGGCTTTCCGTTTACCCAAGTGAAGGGTTACTATG